>DATDBV010000391.1:0-5881 GCA_036524715.1 Nakamurella sp.
GTCACTACGATCGACACCGCTTGCGGCGGAACGGCTTTCAGGTCGATGTTGATGACCTCGTCGTCCCCTTCGCCCTCACCGGTCAGTTTGTCGCCCTGGTGCTCGATGGAGCCGTCCGGGGACTTGAGGTTGTTGAAGAAGACGAACCACTCGTCGGACAGGATCTTGTGGTTGTCACTGAGCGCCAGCGCGCTGGCGTCCAGGTCGAAGTCGTCGCCGGCGGTCGACCGGACGTCCCAGCCCAGGCCGACGGCGATGGCGGCCAGGTTCGGGGCCGCCTTGGTGAGGCTGACGTTGCCACCCTTGCTCAAACTCACGCCCACTGTCGACGTCACTCCTCGCTGAATTCGTCGCGACGATCTCGCGTCATCTACCCGGCCCCGGACAACCACCCTACCGAGGGCCGCCGCCGACCCGTCGGGCCTGCCCGAGCGGTCAGTCGATCGGGGTGGAATCGTCCACCCAGCTGATCCGGTCGAAGCCGTAGGCCCGGCAGGCCTCGCGGATGGTGGCCCCCACGAGGTCCATCTCCGACCGGATGACCAGCTCACCGCGGATGTTGTAGACCGACGCGAGCACCGCGACCGCGGGCGCCGGTGCCATGTCGATCGGCAACTCGATGCGATCGCCGCCGAACGTCGTCGCGATCAGCGTGCCGCCCCACTGCAGTGGTTGGCCGTTGCCGCTGAACGCGTAGACGACGAATCGTTCCAGGTCGCTGACCTGCCGCAGGTCGACGGCGATGCGCTCGTACTGCTGCCGATTGGCCACAAAGACAGGGCGTCGGGTCTCCCCCGGCGGCGCGTACCGGCGACCCGCGTGATGCGCGACCACGGAGGCCTGCCCCGACCGCAACTGGTAGGCGCAGCCGAGCCGGAGGTCGCCGGCGGCGGCGGTCACCACCGCCTCGAAGGTCAGGGTGCCGACCCCGGACTGAACTCGGGTGAGGGTCACCGTCGGCCGGCGCTGGTTCAGAGTGGTCGGCACCCCATGGGTGGTCCGCGCCTCCCGCCAGGTGCTGGGCGGCCGCCGCATCGGGGGCGCGACGGGTGGGACGGCCGCGGTCGGGCGTGTCGGCGCGGCGGACAGATCCAGCGACGTCGACCCTCCGGCAGACGACCCGGCCGGTGGCCGGTGCACGGGCGCCGCGCCCAGGTCCAGTGACGTGCTGCCGGTGGGCCGGGCGGCGGGGGTCGGAGGGGTGGTGGGACCACCCAGGTCGAGCGAGGTCGACGCGGTCGGCGGCGTCGGGGCCCCGCTGGGTCCCGACAGATCCAGCGAGCTCGAGCCGGGCGGCCGGCGGGCCGGCGGCGGTGCCGACAGGTCCAGCGAGTCGGACGGTGCCGGCGGTGCGCTCGACCCGAAAAGTTCCAGCGACCCCGATGACGCCGGCGGGACACTCGGCGCGGCCAGGTCCAGCGAACTCGATCCGGTCGGCTGACGCGCCGGTGGCGGGGGTGCGGGTGCGGGTGCGGGTGCGGAAAGGTCGAGCAAGGACGCGGCCGGCCGCGTGACCCGTGGCGGCGCGGGCGGCACGGCCGTTCGCGGCGGCGCTGGCGACCGCTCGACCCGAGTCGGGCCGGCGGGCCGGCGGGCGGTGGAACGTCCGGCCACGAAGTCCGCGAGCACCGAGTTCGCCGCCGCGGTTCCGCGCGGCCGGTTGGCCCCGATGGATCGGGTCGAGCCGGCCGCGGTCGACCGCGACCGATGCCGCAGCCAGGTCAGGTCCGGCCGGACCGGCGCCCGGCCGGGAGCCCGCGGGTCCACGCTCACCGGTCACCCGTCGGCGAGCTCACAGCGGCACTCCGTAGTCGTCGGCGATGCCGGCGATCCCGTTGTCGTAGCCCTGGCCGATGACCTTGAACTTCCACCCGCTGCTGTGCCGGTACAGCTCACCCAGCAGGATCGCGGTCTCTGACCGGAGCGCGGGCGCCAGGTTCTCCGAACGGATCAGTTCCTGCCCGCCCCGCTGGTCGAGCACCCGGATCGAGCAGTCCCGCAGCTGGCCCAAGGCACGACGCGCACCCGGGCCGTCGTTGACGTAGAGGGCGACGACGATCCGGTGGATCTCCGGCGGCACGTCACCCAGGTCGACTTCGATCTGTTCCCGGTCATCGCCGAGCAGTTCAGCCCGCCGGGTCACCGATTCCTCCGGCGAGGAGATCTGATTGAAGAAGACGAAGTACCGGTCGGACGGCGCCCGGCTGTTCCTGTCGCACAGGATGGTCGCGGCCACCAGGTTGTCCGACAGAGCTTGTTCGGCGCCGGCGTTCCAGCGCACGCCCAGCACCACGGTGCGCAGGCTGGGGATCTCCTGGGTGAGCGCCACGTTGGCGCCGCGCTGCAGTGCCGGGGTCATGACAGGTCGAGCTCCGATTGGCCGAACTTGGACCGCAGGAAGTTGCCCTGCGCGACGAGGGCATTGGCGTCGTCGTGCTGCACCGCAGCCAGCACCTCGGACGCCGACGACAGCAGGAAGTCCAATTGCTCGTTCAGTGCGGCCGTCGGGGAGATGCCGTTGGCGCGCGGATGATGTCGCACCGCCGGGTCCAGCGCGAGGTAGGTCTTCAACGTGGTGGGCAGGTAGTCGCGCAGGATCCCGTTGATCGAGACCCGGGCGTGGATGTCGAGGTCCCGGTCGCGGGTGGTGTACAGCACGGTATCGATCACGTCGGTGACGCGACGCGCGGCGACCACCGCCTCGGCCGGCAGCTGGCCGGCGGAGGAGTTGATGAACCGGTTGGCCGAGAACCGCATGGCGGCCAAGGCCACCGGACTGTCCTCCTCCGGGGGCGGGGGGCGCATGATCGGATCGGCGGGAGCGCGCTCCTGCGACCGACCGAACAACCAGTTCATCACCACGCTGGGCCCAACTCCCGATCAGGAGCCGGCGTTCAGTTCGCCGCGCCGCACCCGCTCCAGGTACGGCTGGGCCCGGCTGATCTGACCCTCGAGCGCATTGACGGTCTGGGCCATGCTGTCCACCGCCTGCGCCCGGAACGTGTCGACGGCATCCATCGCCTGGAACACGTTGTCGAACGCCTGCTGCAGCTTCTCCACCGAGACCGTCGCGCTGGCCGCCTGCTCGTGGATCTGCGTGCCCTGGATCTTCAGCTGCTCGGACGTGCGCGCGATGAGGTCGCCGGTGGCCGCGTTCAGCCCGGTGATCTGGTCGAGCACGAGCTTCTGCCTGGCCAGCGCCTGGGACACGATCACCGCGGTGCGCAGGGCGGCGATGGTGGTGGTCTGCGCGCGGTCGACGCCGCGGATCAGCTCGTGGTTGTTCTTGCGGACCAGGTCAAGGGCCATGTAACCCTGCACGGCCACGGCCATCTGAGTCATGATGTCCTGCTTGCGTTGCCGGATCGGGAACAGCGCGTCCGCCCGCAGGGTGTTGGCGTCCTCGGTGCGGCCCTGGACCTCCAGGTTGCGGATCTGGTCCTCCACGGCGGCATCCAGCGCGGTGGCCAGTTCGTTGTACTCGGTGAGCTTGCCCATCAACGTCCACATGTTGGCCTTCTCGACCTCGATGGCGGCGTTGTCCTTGCGCAGCTCGTCCTGCCCGGAGGCCAGCGCCCGGACGATCGCGTCCAGGTGGCTCTGCGCCGACTGGTACTTGGCGAAGTACCGATCGACCTTGTCGCCGCCCGGGATCCACTTGAGGACCTTCTTGATGCCGGTCAGGTCGGCCCGGTTGGGATCCAGCTCGGTGATCGTCACCCGCAGATCCGACAGGGTGCCGGCCACCCGGGTCTGCGCATCGCCGCTGCCCTTGCCCTTGCTGCCGCTGAGCACGGCCGCGGGCCGATCGAGCATCCGGCTGGACACGTTGGCGGATTCGCGCATCTCCCGATCGCCGAGCGCGGTGATCGCCTCGATCTTCCTGGCGAACTCCGGGGACCGGACGTCCATCGACGACAGTTCCATGGCGAAGGCGCCGGCCCGGGACTGAAGCTCGGCCTTGCGCGGGTCGGCGACGGCGATGGCCCCCGCGGCCTGCGCGGGTTCGACGACCTGGACCGGCGCCGGCGGCGCGAGCACGAGTGCGCCGCCGGAGCCGCCCCCGGCAGCGCCGCCCGGCGATCCTGAGCCGGATCCGAGATCGAGGTCGGTCATCGACATGCGCTCCTTCGGGCTGATGGGAATCTCCCTGCGGACCCGGCGGGCGGGTGGAACAGCCCGGGGCCAACAATGCCCATGGTAGGGCGAACGTCCGACAACGATCCGTTGGCGATCCCCCGCGGGACCGCGCGAAGCCGGAGGCCAGCACCATGCCCCCACTGGAACCATTGATCTTCCTGGTCGTCGGCGTCGTCGCGGTGAACGGCATCGCGGGCCGAATCGGGCTGCCGGCACCGATCCTGCTGCTGGTGGCCGGACTCGGGGTCTCATTCATCCCGGGGGTGCCCTCGTTCGAGGTTGACCCGGAAGTCGTGCTGACGGTGCTGATCCCGCCGCTGCTCTTCGCCGCGGCGAGCGAGGCATCGGTGGTCGCATTGCGCGGCCTGCTCCGTTCGATCACCCAGCTGGCCGTCGGCATGGTGCTGGTCACCGCCTTCGCCGTGGCCGCGGTGGTGTACCTGCTGATCCCCGGCCTGCCGTTCGCCGCGGCGCTGGCCCTTGGCGCGATCGTCGCTCCGCCGGACGCCGTCGCCGCGGTCGCGGTGGCCCGCCGGGCCGGGCTGCCCCGACGGGTGGTGACGGTGCTGGAGGGCGAGTCGCTGTTCAACGACGCCACCTCGCTGGTTCTGCTCCGCGTCGCCCTGGTGGGCCTCGCCGTCGGCACGATGTCCTGGGGGGAGGCCGTGCTGGAGTTCGCCTGGGCGACGGCCGGCGGCATCCTGGTCGGCGCCGTCGTCGGCATCGCGCTGTCCTGGGCGCGCCGGCACACCGGCTCGACGCTGGCCACCACCGCCCTGTCGTTGGTCGCGCCCTTCCTGGCCGACGAGCTCGGCGAGGCCGCGCAGGCCTCCGGCATCCTGGCCGTGGTGGTAGCCGGGCTGGTGCTGGGCCACCGCGCCCCGTACGACCTGAAACCGCAGGTCCGGCTGACGCTGACGGCCACCTGGAGCACGATTCAGTACGTGCTCGAGGGAACCGTGTTCGCGCTCATCGGGTTGCAGCTGTGGGCGATCGTGACCGCCCCCGACATCGGCCGCCGACCGGTGCTGCTCATCTCCGCGGCCGTGCTGGGGACGGTCATTCTGATCCGTCCGGCCTGGATCTTCGTGCTGAACTCGTTGGGCCGGCTGCTGCGCCGACCGGCCGCGTTCGACGACTGGCGCCCGCTGGCCGCGGTGTCCTGGGCGGGCATGCGCGGGGTCGTCTCGCTGGCGGCCGCCCAGACTCTGCCGCTGGACACGCCGTACCGCTCACTGCTGCTGACCTGCACCATCGCCGTCATCCTGGGCACCCTGGTGGTGCAGGGACTGACCCTGCCGACGATCATCAAATGGCTGCACTTCCCCGGCGACCCTGCCGCCGAGATCGACGCGGAGCGGATGGCCGCCCGGGACGAGGCCAACGGGGCCATCGCCGCCGCCGTCGAGCAGCAGATCGCCGACCACGACATCCCGGCCGATCGGGCCCGCCGGATGCGGCTGTGGGTCGAGACCCGGGACTGGCGCGGGCTGGTCGACCGGCGGCCGCAGTCCGCCGAGGACACCGGGCGCACCCGGTTGACCCGGTTGGCCGACTGGAACCGGGACATGATGAAAATCGAGCGTGACGTTTTCGTCTCCCTGCGCAACTCCGGCCGGATCTCGGAGGAAGTGATGCGCGAGATCGAGTACGGGCTGGACCTGGAGGAGGCCCTGCTCGACCAGCGGCTCGACGTGGCCACCGGTCACCTGGACCAACTGCACAGCACCCGCGACGAGCC
>DATDBV010000392.1:0-9515 GCA_036524715.1 Nakamurella sp.
GCCGGCCGCTCTCGGTGAGGAACCAGCCGGCGGTGGACATCAGGAACGGGGTGATCATGATCCAGCTGGCGATCCACAGGAAGACCCGCGCGGTGGCCAGCTTCTTGCGCCACCAGAGCCACAGTCCCCAGACCCCGAACAACGCAACCAGGGTGGCGAGGTAGGCCATCACCCGCATGGACCAGTATTGGATGAACACGTTGGGCACGTAGTCGCCCGGCCCGTACTGCTGCTGATACTGCGCGTTCAGCGGTGTGAGCCCTTGCACCTCGCCGTTCCAGGTGCCGGTGGCCAGCAGGGACAGCAGGTGCGGGATCTCGATGATCTTGGTCGGCGGGTCGTCGGCGGTCCATCCGCCGATCTGCAGCATGGAGAACGAGCACGGCTGGCAGGTCGTCCAGTTCGCCTCCGCGGCGGCGATCTTCATCGGCTGGTAGGTGGTTTCGTTGATGCCCAGCTGCCCGCCGACATGGAACTGCAGGACGGTGCCGATCAGCAGCGCGACCAGGCCCAATTTCGCGGTGCTGGCGAACTCCGCGACGTTGCTGCGCCGGCGCAGGTGCCACGCCGACACCGCGAGCAGCATCCCGCCGCCGAAGATCAACGCGACCAGCAGGACGTGCAGGTATCCCCAGATGAACACCGGGTTGGTGAACACGTCGCCGATCGAGGTCAGCTCGGCGCGGCCGGTGCCGGGGTTGATCGTGTACCCGCGGGGGTTCTGCATCCAGGAGTTCGCCGCGATGATGAACAGCGCCGACAGGCCGGCGCCCAGCGGGATCATCCAGGCGGTGACCAGGTGCACCCGACGCGACAGGACGTTGAAGCCGAACAGCCACAGCCCCAGGAACGTCGACTCGAGGAAGAAGGCGGCCAGGCCCTCCATGGCCAGCGGCGCGCCGAAAACGTCGCCGACGAACCGCGAGTAATGCGACCAGTTCGTGCCGAACTGGAATTCCTGCACCAGGCCGGTGACCACGCCGACGCTGATCGAGATCAGCATCAGCCCGCCGAAGAACCGGGTCACCCGGCGCAGCTCCGGCGTGCCCTTGCGATACCAGCGGGTGTGCAGGATCGCCACCAGGATGGCCAGGCCCATGGTGATCGAGACGAAGAAGAAGTGGTAGACGCTGGTGGTGGCGAACTGGATGCGGGCCAGGTCCAACTGATCCATCAAGCGCTCCGAGTGTCGCGCCCAGCGGGCGCCAGGCCCCACGACCCTGTCGCAGGCAGGGACTTCGGGCATCCTACGGACCGGACTACACGCAGCGACGACGGGCACGCCGGGCGGCAACGTACCGTGGTGGCCGTCTCAATCCGACCGGTCGAACCCTTCCCGCTGGGCGCACACATGGACGGCCGGGCGGTAAACCCCGGCGCGAATGTGGCCGTGTACCCATCGGTGGCCGCCTACGCCCGGGCGATCAGCGGTGAGGTGACCTTCGAGCCCGCCGCGCTCGATCCGGCCGACCCCGCGCGGTGCATGGACACCTCGGGCTGCGTCAACGCGCTGAACGTTGCCAACCCCACCCGCCTGTAGTTGATCATGGATTCGCTGCGGTACTGGGTGACCGAGATGGGCCTGGACGGATTCCGGTAGCCGAGCCGTTGGACGTGGGCCAGGGCCAGTTATGACGTGAGCCGTTCCCGCCCGGCTGGAGCGGGTGGAACGGCCGGTTCCGGACGAGTCGGACAGCTTCGACCCGTCGCCCGCGAGGGCTTGTCCCGGCTGCGCCGGGGCCCGATATCTGAACATCGCTCGCCGCTGCCTGACCCGACTGCGGAACATCCGGGTGCGTGGCACGCCCTCAAGTTCCGCAACCCCTTCGTCCAGCGCCTCGCGGACGTCGGTGCGGCCGACCTGCGGAACATCCGGGCGTGTGGCACGCCCTCAAGTTCCGCAATCCCTACGTGCTGCGCCGCACGGACGCCGGCGTGGCCGCGCGCCGGGCGAAGATCGACGGCGGGTCGGCGCTGGTGGGGGCGCGCGGGCGGTGGTTCTGCTGCGCTGGAGCTGAGCCGCGGGTTGGCGCCCCCGAACCTCGCCGTCCGCCGGATACGATGGTTGCGCCGTGAAAGGGGGTGTCAGTGACAGATCTGTCGCGCAAATCGAGCCGTCAGTTCAGGATTACCAGGGTTCGGCTTCGGCACTACCGGAGCGTCGCTGCCTGCGATGTCGAGCTGGGCAGAATGGCGCTTCTAGTCGGCGCGAACGGAGCCGGCAAGAGCAGTTTTCTCGACAGTCTTCGTCTGGTGGCCGATTCTCTTCAGACAACACTGGATCATGCGCTTCGTGACCGTGGTGGGATTGCAGAGGTCAGGCGCCGAGCGACCGGACACCCGACCCATTTCGGCATTCGGCTGGACTTCGTGCATCCCGACGGGATCGGTTCGTATGGCTTCCAGGTGGCCGCGGTCAAGGGCAAGGACTTTCGCATTTCCCATGAGGAATGCGAAGTGCAGTCGTTCGATCCAGGTGAATCTCATGAAGATGAACTCTGGGCCGGACCGACCAGATACAAGGTGCACAACGGTCGGGTGGTGCAGGGGCCCGGCATAGCACTTCCTCCGGCGTCGAGCGATCGTCTGTTCCTGGTTGTTGCCTCGGCGATCCCGGCGTTTCGCGCCGTCTACGACGGGCTGGCCGGGGTCAATGTGTACAACATCAACCCGGACTCTATGCGCCAGCTCCAGACCCCCGATGCCGGGGAGATCCTGCGACGGGACGGATCCAACATCGCCAGCGTGCTGGAACGTCTGCGCCGCGAGAACCCGGATATCAAGAAGCGTATCGAGGAATACTTGCAGCAGATCGTCCACGGTGTGAGCAAAGTCGAGCGCGTCGGCCTGGGTTCTTACGAGACGATCGAGGTCGATCAGCAGGTCGCCGGTGCACAGTCCCCGTGGTCATTCCAGGCGACATCGGTGTCCGATGGCACCCTCCGTGCTCTCGGAGTGCTGACCGCGCTGTTCGCGGGTTCCGAGGATCGTCTCAGTCCGATTGGAATCGAGGAGCCAGAGTCGGCGTTGCACCCTGCGGCTGCTCGGCTGCTGCTGGACGCGCTGCGGGACGCCAGTGAGCGAAGGCAGGTTCTGGTGACGAGCCACAGCCCGGATCTGCTCGACAACCTTTCGATCAGGGAAAGTGAGATCCTTGCGGTGACCGCCACCGCGGGGCAAACGACGATCGGTCGTCTCGACACGACAGCTCGAGCAGCACTCGAAGACAGCCTGTTCACGCCAGGGGAACTCATGCGGGTGAGTCAACTGCAGCCGGAACCCTCGGCGGTGCAGCAGATCGATCTGTTCCGGTGAGCCTGACACTCTTGCCTGTCGTCGAAGGAGACGGCGATGTGATGGCCGCCCGGATTCTGCTCCGGAGGATCTGCCAAGAGTCTTATGGCCATTGGGATGTCGAGATCCGGCAACCGTGGCGGCTGCCGCGGTCGAAGATGACCATTCCTCAAGAGACCGGACGGATCTACCGGGCACTTGCTCGGGGGGCAACCGGTTCGGGTGCGGTGATCGTCATTCTCGATCAGGACGACGATGCAGATGTCGCGCACCTTGCCAAAGAAGTCGCCGCACCGATGAAGAACATGGCACCCATCAGGGTGGCGGTCGCCTGCCGCGAGTACGAGGCATGGTTTCTCGGCGGTATCGAGTCGCTGCGCTCCCATCGAAGCGTCCACGACGATGCCACCTTCGAAGGCGATCCTGAAGCTCCGCGCGATGCCAAAGGGCGACTGACGCTCCGCATGCACGAGCACTATCGAGAGACACTTCACCAACCGGCCTTCTCACAGATCCTGTCGATAGAGTTGGTAAGGCAGCGGTGTCCGTCCTTCGATCATCTGGTGATTGCGATCGGAGAACTCATCGGTGGCGGGGCTGTTCGCTGATGTAGGCGCGGCCCGTCGGGGAACGTCCGACCCATCCGCGAATGCACGGGCGGGCGGGCCTGCGAAGCCGTAGGGCTGATGCCTCTGGGCGGACGCGATCGACATGCCGGGCGCGTAGGTGACGACACTTCGCTACCCGCCGACCCGTCCAAGCGTCCGCTGATTGGGGATGGGTGGTCCCACCGGCCTGTCCGTTGGTGGGGGATCCGGGGATCGTGTGAGGTGCGGGCTCTGCACAAGATGCCTCCGTGCCACAGCTGGACGGCTCTCGCCGGTCGCTCCTCGTGTCCACCCGCGGTCGAATTCACTGGTCCGGCGACTGCTGACTGACCTGAGTGGGCCTTTACGACGCCGGGCCGGTTGTGCTGCGGACGTGCAGTTCCGGCTCGACCAACTGGTCCAACCGGTGCTCGACGCCGCTGTCCAGCCTGGCGACCACCCGGTCGACGGCCAGCTGGGCCAGCCGCCCGGGGTTCTGGCCGACTGTGGTCAGGCTGATGTAGGAAATTCGGGAGAGCCGGCTGTCGTCGTAGCCGACGATCGAGAACTGACGCGGCACGACGATTCCCGCCCGGACGAACGTGTCAAGCAGGCCGGTGGCGCAGCGGTCGTTGAAGCCGATCGCGGCGGTGATCTCGCCGAGCCGGGGGAGCAGCAGCTCGGCCGCGGCCACGCCGTCCTCCTCGACCGGGCCGCCCGGCAGCACCACGCCGCCGTCCGGCAACCCGTGCTTCTGGGCGGCGATCCGGAAGCCGCGCAACCGTTCCCGGCCGCCGGGGGTGCTGCCCCCATCCAGGTAGGCGATCCGGCGGTGGCCCAGGTCGACCAGATGCCCGACGGCGAGTTCCATGCCGAGGACGTCGTCGACCCGCACGCAGTCGATGGTCGAGGAACGAACTGTGCGGGCCAGCACCACGATCGGCTGCCGCCCGGCGATGTCGTTCAGCCGGGTGGTGTTCGTGCGGGGGCCGAGCATGATCAGCGCCTCGCACCGGTCGTCCTGCAGGGCGGCGATCGCCCGGGCCTCGGGGCGGCCGGGGGAGATGCCAGACAGCATCACCCCGTAGCCGGCCGGTTCGGCGGCGGCGTAGATGCCCTCGATGAGGTCGCCGTGGAACACCTGCTGCACCTCGAAGGTGACGCCGATCAGGCGGGACCGGTTCTGCCGCAACAGCTTCGCCCGCTGGTCGGGACGGTAGCCGAGTTCCCCGGCGAGAGCCTTCACCCGGGTTCGGGTGGCCTCGCTCGCCCCCGGCGCGTCGCGCATCACGATCGACGCCAGCGCCACCGACACCCCGGCGGTCGCCGCGAGGTCGGTCAGCGTGGGGCGACGAGCCGGTTCGGCCACCGCGACCACCTTTCCTCGGCCTAGAACGTTACAGCAACCCAGGGTTATTTGTCTTGACAAGCTGGCGGGTCGTGCCTAGAGTTCGAGCGGTTGCACTAGAACGTTCTAGATGAGGAGTGGCGATGACGGACAGCGTCCAGCCGGTGCGGGTCGGGCTGATCGGGTCGGGATGGATCGGCCGGTTCCACGGCGAATCCCTGGCCCGCCGGATCCCCGAGACCGATCTGGTCGCGGTGGCCGATCCGGCCCCGGGTGCGGCCGAGCGGGTGGCCGGCGAGCTGGGCGCCCCGCACTGGTACACCGATGCCGCCGAGCTGATCGGCGACCCGGACGTCGAGGCCGTCGTCATCGCGTCCCCGGCCCGGTTCCACGCCGACCTCGTGGTTGCCGCGGCCGCCGCCGGGAAGGCGGTCTTCGTGGAGAAGCCGATGGCTCTGACCATCGCCGACGCGGACCGGGCGATCGCCGCGGCCGCGGGAGCCGGGGTGCCGTTGCAGGTCGGCTTCAACCGCCGGTTCGCGACCGGCTTCGCTGCCGCCCGGCAGGTCATCGACGAGGGTGGCATCGGCACCCCGCAGCTGCTCCGTTCGCTCACTCGCGATCCCGGCGGGTTCGACCCGGCGGCGGTCAAACCGGGCACGATCTTCCTGGAGACCCTGATCCACGACTTCGACACCCTGCGCTGGTTCAACCCCGGTGCGCAGGTCGTCGACGTCTACGCGGTCGCCGACGCTTTGGTGCATCCGGAGTACCGGGACCGCGGCCTGCAGGACACCGCCGTGGTCACCATCCGCTTCGACAACGGCGCCATCGCCGTCGCCGAGGCCAACTTCTCCGCCGCCTACGGCTACGACGTGCGCGGCGAGGTGTTCGGCTCGGCCGGCATGGTCACCGCCGGTGACGTGCACGCCAACGAGATGCGGCATTTCCACGCCGGCGGCGTCAGCGGCCCCACCACCCGGGTGAACATCGACCTGTTCCGCGACGCCTACACCCGGGAACTGGCCGACTTCGCCGCCAACGTCCGCGGGGCGGGTCGTCCGGTGCCTACCGGCGAGGACGCGCGGGCGGCGCTGGCGATCGCACTGGCCTGCATCCGGTCCACCGAGACCGGCTCCCGGGTGGCCATCTCCGAGGTGACCGGGTGACCCCGGGCGTCGTCGACGGGGCCGGCTACCGGCTGGCCGCCTCCGCCGAGATGCTATTCGTCGACCTACCCTTCCTGGACCGGGTGCAGCGGATCGCGGACGCCGGCTTCCTCGTCGAGATCTGGGACTGGACCGTCAAGGACATCGACGCCCTGGCCGCGTCCGGCGCCACCATCGTGTCGATGACCGGCTACGTCACCGGCAACCTCACCCAGCCCGACGGGATCGCCGAACTGTTGGACACCGCCGCCCAGTCCCTGGAGGTCGCCGGGCAGCTGGACTGCCCCGCGCTGAACCTGCACGGCACCGGCCTGGACGACAGGGGCCTGCCGGTACGGCCGGTCGAGGTGGTCACGGGTCCGGAGTGGGTGACGGCGGTGCGCACGTTGGAGAAGGTCGCCGCGCTCGGAGAACGGGCGGGCCGAGTGTTCACCCTGGAGAACCTGAACACCGCCGTCGATCACCCGGGCACCCCATTCGCCAGGGCGGCCGACACCCTGACCCTGGTCGAGGCTGTCGGGAGCCCGCACCTGAAGATGAACCTCGACCTGTACCACGCCCAGATCGGCGAGGGGAACCTGATCGAACTGGTGCAGCGGGCCGGCGACGCGATCGGTGAGATCCAAGTCGCCGACGTGCCCGGGCGCTGCGAGCCCGGAACCGGGGAGATCAACTACGCCGCGGTCGCGCGGGCCCTTCGCGAAAGGGGTTACGGCGGCGTGGTCGGCCTCGAAGGCTGGGCCTCGGGCGACCCGCTGGTCGCACTCGAGGCGTTCCGGGCGGCGTTCACGCCCACGGGCTGACCTGCGGAGACAATGGAGCGGGCGACGAGAATCGAACTCGCATCATCAGTTTGGAAGACTGAGGCTTTACCACTAAGCTACGCCCGCCGCGCACCGGCCGATGGCGGGTGCACGAGCATGCTAACGCACTGACGTACCCTCGGTCGGTCACACCGGCTTGGTCGGCCGGTGCGGCGGCGGGGTGTAGCGCAGCTTGGTAGCGCGCCTGCTTTGGGAGCAGGATGTCGCAGGTTCAAATCCTGTCACCCCGACCAGCACCGGCGCGGCCGAGTGAACGCTCTGCGGGTCAACCGGGGCCGAAATGCCCGCATACGGTTCACTCGGCGGGCCTGAACCCTGCACGTGGGCTCGACGTGGCGCCGGCCTGCCCTAGAATCGACCGCGGCTCTGCCTGCAGCACGGCCGTGACGCGGCCGGCGTGCCGCCGCGGCCCCGGCACCTGCCCCTCGAACGCACTGCGGCAGCGTGGCGCATTCCAGGCGCCGGGCTCGTGTCCGCCGGCACCGCCCCGGCGTCCGCCAACCCCGGACGACGCCGGTCACCCGTTCGTCCGAGGAGTACCGCACGTGAAGAGCACTGTCGAAAACCTGAACCCGACCCGGGTGAAGCTCACCGTCGAGGTTCCGTTCGACGAGCTCAAGCCTCACTTCGATCGGGCCTACAAGGCACTCGCCGGCCAGGTGAACATCCCCGGCTTCCGGCGCGGCAAGGTCCCCGCCAAGATCCTGGACGCCAGGCTCGGCCGCGGCACCATCCTGACCGAGGTGGTCAACGAGGCGGTGCCGGCCAAGTACAGCGAGGCCATCGGCGAGGCGAAGCTGGAGGTGCTGGGACAGCCCGACATCGAGGTCACCCGCATCGACGACGGCGACGCGCTGGCGTTCACCGCCGAAGTCGACATCCGGCCCGAGATCACGCTGCCGGCCATCGGCGACATCAGCGTCACCGTCGACGATGTGCAGGTCGCCGAGAGCGACATCGACGAGCAGATCGAGGCGCTGCGGGATCGCTTCGCCACCACCGTTCCGGCCGAGCGGGCCGCCGCCGACGGCGACCTGGTCACCGTCGACCTGGCCGCCGAGGTGGACGGCGAGGCCTTGGACGAAGCCGCCACCGAGGGCCTGAGCTACCGGGTCGGGGCCGGTGACCTGGTCGACGGCATCGACGAGGCGATCACCGGGCTGTCCGCGGGGGAGAGTAAGACCTTCTCCACCAAGCTCGTCGCCGGGTCGTATGCGGGTCAGGACGCCGACGTGACCGTCACCGTGCAGTCCGTGCAGGACCGCACGTTGCCCGAGGTCGACGACGAGTTCGCCCAGCTGGCCAGCGAGTTCGACACGGTTCAGGAGTTGCGCGCGGACCTGGCCGAGAAGATCCGCCGGGTCAAGAACCGCGAGCAGGGAGTCGCCGCCCGCGACAAGGTGCTCGACGCGCTGCTCGAGGCCACCGACGTGCCGGCGCCCGAGGGCATCGTGACCGCCGAGTTCGAGTCCCGGGCGCACGACGCGGTACACGCGTTCGACCACAACGAGGACGCGCTGAACGCCCATCTGGATCGCGAGGGTCAGACCCGTGAGGAATTCGACGTGGAGCTGAGGGAGAGCGCCGTCAAGGCGGTCAGGACGCAGCTGCTGCTCGACGCGCTCGCCGAGGCCAATCAGGTCGGCGTGGACCAGAACGAGTTCACCGAGCGGGTGTTGTTCAACGCACAGCGCCTGGGCATCTCGCCGGACGAATACTTCCAGCGCCTGCAGGATGGCAATCAGCTCGCCGCCATCTTCGCCGAGGTGCGCCGCGGGAAGGCGCTGGCGCAGGCGGTCGAGCAGGCGACCGTGACCAACGCCGCCGGCGACGTGCTCGACGTGGCCGAGCTGTTCGGCCTGGAGAAGGTTGATGAGGCCGCCGAGGCGGCCGAGCTGGCGCAGGACATCGTGGATGAGCAGCTCGTCGAGGAGGCCCTCGAAGAGGAGCTGATCGAAGAGATCGCCGAGGAGATCGCCGAGGAGATCGTGGCCGAAGAACTGGCCGAAGAACTCGCGGAGGAGATCGTCGCGGAGGAGATCGTCGCGGAGGAGATCGTCGCGGAGGAGATCGCGGCCGAGGAGGCCGGGGCCGACGGGCCGGAGACGCTGAAGTCCTGACGGGATCCCCGGATTGGCCGGCCCCGGCGGGGCCGGGTCAAGCCCCTGCGGCGAGCAGTGCGTCACGCCGTCAGCGAACAATCCCGCACCGGTGCACCGGTCGGTCGGTGCCGGTCGTTACTGTCGGGTGAACGCCGCCACGCGGTCCGGACGGACGGCGGCACCAGAGGTTC
>DATDBV010000393.1:0-23326 GCA_036524715.1 Nakamurella sp.
CGTTGACAGCGCCGTGTCAGCGTCACGGATTGTCTGGCCGTTGTCTTGTAGTTCGTCCGGCATCGTTCGGTTGTCTGGCAGGCTCGCGGCCCGGTCCAGCAGGTCGGCCCCCATGGCCAGGAACCGGGAGCCGTGGCCCACCCGGGCGCGCTCCCACGCCTGGCGGGCCACCTCGGCGTCCTTGCGGGCCTCATCGAGATCGATCCGGACGAGTTGGGCCCGCTCGGGCGCCTCATAGGGCACGTGCGCGATCAGGGCCCACCGGTGGCACGGCCCGCCGGGCACGCCTGCCTCATCCCAGGTGATCCGGCCATGGTGGCCCGGCTGGCCGGTCACCGACGCCACGTTCTGCGCGGACCGCTTGCCCGGGTCGGTCAGCACGGTCACGCCCGGCAGGTACGGCACGCCCTCGTCGTAGACGAGCTGCTGACAGGTGAACTCGGTGTCCCAGTAGCCGTACGACGTGATCTTGCCGGTCTTCACGTCGATGATCAGGATGGTTCCGGCGGGGATGATCACCCCATCTGACCAGACGAGGTCAAAGGGCAGCCGGACGGCCCGGTCCAGCGTCCCGGCACTGCCGAGACGATCATGTACGACGAACATCTCGGTAGCGAGGATCTCGAACGGGTCGAGCAGGCGCCGGTAGGCCGCGAGCACCGTCAACGGGTGCGGGCCGAGGTAGGTGAGGTCTTCCCCGGCGTCCGACCGCTCGGACAGCTTGTGCAGGGCGGTGCCGGACATGGCGGCGGCGTCCGCGTCGGCGGCGGTGAGCGCCCGCTGACCGATGTCCTGCAGCTTGACCCGGTCGTCCTTCGCCGTCTGGGTGGCCACCGATCCGGCCGAGACGACCAGGTGCGGCTTGCGGGACATCCCCCACACGATCCCGCGCTTCTCCCAGTCGTGGATCATGCGCTCGTCGCGGATGCGTCCGCCGTACTTGCTGGCCCGGCGGTAGGCCATCACGCCCGACCCGTCGGGCAGCACGATGAGCGGCTGCTCATTGTGATCACGCGGGACGCCCGGTGGCGGCTCGTCCTCGCGGTCGGCGACGATGCGGTCAATCCGCTCGTCCTCGTGGACGGTCTTCCCCGGCCGGGTGAACCGGGCCGGTTGATCGATGTCGGTGCTCATGTGGGGAAGTGCCTTTCGGGCTGATCATTGCGATGGGTGGGGGTGAGTCTGTCCCTGCTGGCGGTGACTGCCGTTGCCGTCCTCCTCGGGCTCGTGGTGCTCGGGCTGGTCGCCCTCGGGCTCGCGCTGGCGACCCTCGGGGCCGCCGGATACGCGGCGGCCCGGCTGCTCAGGCGGTATCGGGGACGGCGCGCAGCCCCTCGGGCTCGGCGGGGGCCAGGGACCGGGCGTAGGCCTCGGCGGCGAGCCGCTCCCGCTCGTCGCGGGCGTCGAGAATGGCGCGCTTGACCTCGACGATGGACTGTCCGGCGAACATCGGGCCCATGGCGGCGTTGCGCCACTGGCGGGGCTTGGTGCGCCCGGTGCCCTTGTCGGCCAGGTAGCTCCGGTCCACATAGACCGTCCTCGACGAGACGATCTGTGCCCCGTTCGGCAGGATCTTCCCGCGGCGGTGCTTGAGATCCCAGGTCTCGACGCGGACCACCCGCGGGAGGCCGGGGGTGCCGTCCTCGTCGACGTGGCGGCAGCACGGGCAGGGGATCCGCCGGACATAGAAACCCTCGTCCGTGATGTCGGTGAACGGCGGGCCGTCGGTGACGCTGGCCCGGGTGGACGGGAACTCGTGGCGTCCACGCTCGCGGCAGGCCACCACGCCGTCTTCCTCGGACTGCGCGCGCAGCGCCACGTCGTTGTCCGTGGCGTAGAGCGTCTGGCCCCGGCGGGCCTGCTGCTCGCCCTGCACGGACAGTCCGGCGAACGGGTTATCGGTGGCCTTGGCGGTCGTGCCCTTGCGTCCGGTCATGCGGTGTTCTCCTGTGTTGATCTCGTCCGATGGAATTGACAGGTGGATGTCAGCGGGAACGTGTCAGCGGAAGCGTCCCGACCGTTTCAGCGATCGGGCCACCCGGGCGCCGAACGCGTTGCGCTTGTGCCGGTGGGCCAGTGCATGAGCCTGCCGGGTGAGGCCGGTCCGCTGGCGGGCCGGGGCCCGGCGGAGGTCGCGGGCGAACAGGCGCCGATCGAAGTCGCAGCCCTCGGGCCCGGCGGCGGCCTCCCCGCCGTAGACGAACGCGAGCCGCCCGACCAGCGAGCGGCTGCGGGCCTCGCACCATCCCGACCCGTTGCGGTTGACGCGGGCCCGGATGCCGGTCGCGCCGACCCCGTAGGCCACCGAGGCGTGCCCGTTGGCTTCGTGCTCGACGGTCCCGGCCATGTACGCATCCCCGGTGTCCGGGCGGAAGTGCACCCGTACCCGGCGGGACCGGCGTCCGGCGGACGCGACGATCACGATGATCACAGCGAGCACGGCCATCCAGGCGAGCGCGGTGAGGATGGCCGAGACGGCGGCCGGGCCGAGCGCCCACATGATCACGTCGTCGAGGGTGCCCGTCATCGCGGACACCATCGCGGCGCCGAGGGTGCCCACGATCGCGTACCCGACCGCCGTCCCGTCGCTCACCTCCGTCGCCCCCGCTTGCCCTTGGTGGCGTCCTTGGTGGGCGCCTTGGCGGCCCGCGGGGCCGGGTCCGGGACGGCGGGCCCGAGGTCGCAGTGACACCCGTCGGCAATGACCCGGCCGTTCCGCACGTGGCCGGACAGGTGCCCGTAGTGGAAGGTCACCTCCGTCGCCCCCGCTGCGGGTCGGGGGTGGCCTTGTACCGGTCATGCTTGGTGCACAGGCCATCCTTACCGGGGCTGCCCTTGGAGAAGTCGATCTCCGTGGCGCAGGTGTCGGCCTCGCCCACGCACCAGTCCCGGTACGGGGTGTCGCGGGTCTGCCGCTGGCGGGTCACCGGCGGTGCCACCGATCGCGCATGTCGCCTTCGCCGGTGCCGCGGGACCGGGTGACGCTGGTGCCGCCCCATGGCGTCCAGCGGACGACCTGGGTGTGCTCGGCCCGGCGGCTGGCCCGGCGGCCCCTGCTCTGCTCGGGTGCGCCGCTGTCGGCGTCCCGCCCGGTCAGCCGGTCCCGTCCGCGCCCGGCGGCCGTCTGGCCCTTGCCGTCACCCCTACCGCCCTTGCCGTCGTCCTTGCCGTGCCGACCTCCGCCGGTCTGCCCGGACGTGCGCCCGTTGCCGTGCGCGGGCATGATCAACGCCTCCGGCGCGGACGGTCGTCGGGGTGCCGGTTACCGGGGTCCCGCGAACAGGTGCCGCTGTGCTGTCCGGGGCAGGCGTAGCACTCCGAACAGTGGGCCGACTCGGCCCGGTGACAGTTCACGCACTTCATGATCCATGTCCTCCCAGGTGGACGAACGAACACATAAGCTTACCACTCGTGGTACGGGTGCGGCCCCGCTCCCGGGGGGTGGGAACGGGGCCGCTGGCGGGCTGACCATGCCTATCAGCCGATGATCACTCGTTGACGTCGAGGGTGCCGAGGTCCGAGGAGTTCTCGTCCTCGCCCGCGTACAGCGTGGCGGGCTCGCCCTTGTCCATCGGCGGATCCACCCACAACGTCTCCCGGCCCCGGCCGACCTGCATGAGGTCGGACAGCTTGGCGTGCAACTCCTCGACGCTGCTCACGCGCGGCGTCCGAACGGGCGCCGCGGTGCGCTGCCGGTCGCCTGGCCCGCGGGGGCCGCCGGTGCCGGTGCGGCCGGGCTGGACGCCCCGGCGGTGGCCCCGGCCATGGCGGGGACCTTGTCCCGAGCGATGCCGGGCCCGTCCCATCCACCGAATCGCTCGAACTCGGTTTCGATCAAGTCGAGTTCCGGGTCGGACGGCTCGTTCCCCCATACCGTGGACGTGGCGACGCCTTTCTTGGTGCTCCGCTCGGCCCGGATGGCGAGTTCCGCACCGGGGTGTGTGCTCGGTGTGGGATCGGTGCCGCTGGCGCCGCGTAGCGCATTGGTGAACGCGTAGCGGGCGGTCCAGTTGCGGTAGATCCATCCGGCGTGCGGGCCATCGATGATCATGATGTCGCAGCGCACCGGGTACACCTTGGACTTGGCGCCGGGGTTGTTCGGGTCCGGGTAGTCCCCTTCCTCGGAGGGGAGGAAGTCGAGCACCCGGCAGGCGAGCAGCCGCGGGCCGTTCTGTGTCTCGGCTTTCAGATCGGGGAAGTCGCCACCGCTGCGGGTGGGCTTGTCGAATCCCATGGGGAAGTCCTCCGTTTAATGTTGATCTTAGGCTAGGTGCCCGGTGGCTTACCGGGCATGGGCGGGACCGTAGCACCACGCACCGACAGTTCCGCGGGGTGTCGGTGTGCCATCCTGGGGGGCCGTGCTGCCCACCCATGGAAAGGATCACGTCGTATGACTGCCTGGGAACTGGCCCCCGATGATCTCGACGACCTGCCGCGCGGGACGGAGCTGCCGAGCATCCCGATCGAGGACGCCCCGCAGGGGGTGCGCAACGTGGCCAAGCGGATCGACCCCGGCTGGACGTGGCGGCTGCAGCCCGGCGAAGGGTGGGCCATCCGGCAGGCCTACGGGCCACCGCGCGGGGACGGCACCCGTCCGCAGCTCCGCACCCTGCAAGCCTGCGACACGATCAGCATCCGGGCCGAGGCGGAGGATCCGGCGTTCCCCGCCATCCGGCATCACGTGGCGATCGTCTGGTGCCGCATCGAGCACACGGGCAAGCGCGGGCCGGACGGCGCGTGGGCCTGGCAGTGCGAGCCGCACCCGCAGGGCGGCGTGGTCGACGGGGTGGCCCGGCGGGCCTGGTCGCTGCCGCCCCGGCGGCTCGGGCTGGCGGTCTGCTCGGAGCTGCTCGCGGTGCCGCCCGACGGGGTGGCGCTGCAGGACGCCTACGTGGCGGCCGGGCCACCCGTGGACGGGCCCGACGATGTCTGAGGCGCCCGAGGTTGACCAGCCGGTGTCAACGCCCGGGACGGCCACACCGCGCCCGTTCGGGCCGCGCAGCACCTATGACGCGGGCTACGGGGATGCGCTGGCCGGACTGCCCGAGGGGCTGCATGCGACGGTGGACATCCCGTGGCGGGCCGTCCGCACCGGGGACACCATCGTGGCCGATGACGGCGCGCACCTGCACGTGGCCCGGTCTGGGTGGATCTCGCACCCGCGAGAGCCGGGGGTGCGCGGGGAGTGGGGGCTCACGCTCATGCAGGGCAACACCCGGGAGAGCTACCCGGGAGATCCCGACGACCTGGCCCCCGTGCTCGTGCCGGTGGGGACGGCGGATGCTGTGAGGCTCACCCGCGAGCAGATCGGGGCCCACGTGATCGCGACGCGCGCCAATCCGGACGGCACCACCGATGGTGATCTGCTGTGGCGGGTGGGCCCGTGAGAACGGACTCGGCCGGACCGACGCTCGTGATTCGTCGATCCGGCCGGGCGCCCTAGCCGCTTCCCCACGGCCTGTGCTGTCGCCCCCGCGGGATGCCCACCCCGTAGGAACTCGCCCCACCCGATGCGCTGCCAGCGAACCAAGAGGAACTGATCGACATGATGGCACAACCGCCGACCGGCGCGCAGGGTGACCCGTTCGCCACGGCACTGTCCGCAGCCCGGTGGTTCACCGAACGCGGCGCCGTGGTCTTCCCCTGCGATCACCCGGACTCGTCGAACACCTGCACCGGGCTGCACCGTCCCGGACAGGCGTGCACCGATCCGCAGGATCGGGGGAAGCACCCGCAGGTGAAATGGGGCGACCTGGCGGAGCCGGTCGCGGATGGCCAGCTCGTCGCATGGTTCGCGGATGAGGCGTTCCCGCGGAATCCGGCCATCGCCTGCGGGCCGTCCGGGCTGCTCGTGGTCGACGAGGATCGCCCGGGTGCCTTCGCCGCCTACGCGGCCAGCATCGGGGCCGAGGTTCCCGAGACGTTCCGGGTGACCACCGGGCGCGGGACGCACTTCTACTTCCTGGCACCGGAGGTTCCGCTCGGGAACTCCACCGGGCGGTTGCCCGCCGGGGTGGACGTGCGGGGCGGGCACGGTCACGGCGGCTACGTGATCGCACCGGGGGCGACGCACTGGACCGGGCAGCGCTACCGGTCCGGCGGCTCTCCGCCGGTGGACACCCCGGAATGGCTGATCGAGGCGCTCACATCGCGCGCAGGGCCTCCCGGGACAGCGGAGGGGGTGTCATCCCGGGAGGGGCTCGCGCGTCGTGCAGCGGGCGATACAGCGGGGCCAGCGGGCACGCTGGCCGGTGCGGCGGCCGGGCTGTCCCCATCGGAGGTAGCTCGGTTCACCGACGCGCCACGTTACGGGACCGAGGCGCAACTACGGGACGAGTTCGCCCGGCGGTGCGACGAGGTGACCACCGGGGGCGACGCGTTCCGGCGCGGCCTGTTCGCGTGCGCGCTGGCCGGGTACCGGCTGGTCGACCTCGGGCTGCTCGACGAGTCCCCGATGCTCGGCGAGGTGGAACGAGTGGTCCGGCGGGTGTGGCGGGCCGAGCCGGACGACAACGATGTGCAGCACGTCGAGGACGCCCGCAAGGCGGCGGCGGTGTCCCCGTGGGAGATCATCGGGCCGGGCGCCCGTGAGATGTTTCGATCACGTACCGCACCCACCGTGACCAGCGAGAACGGGGCCACCGTAACGCCCATCCACGGTAATCATCCGGTACCCGGTGTGACGGTCGGTGACGATCTCGGGGAGGCCGTTGACAGTGCCGCGTCAACGGCCGAGACGGAGGAGGAACGGGCGGCCCGCTGGGAGGACGCCGAGCGCGCCAAGGAACTCGCCCGGCAGCGTCGGCAGCGGTGGGCCCGGGAAGTGCTGGACGCCGAGATTCGTCCGGCGCTGTCCCGGAAAACCGCACGGGCACTCATGTCCGGGCCGCGTCCGGTGTATCTCGTGGCGGACATGCTGTACCGCAACGGGCTCGCGGTGATATTCGGTGCACCGGGGGCCGGGAAGTCCTACGTGATCCTTGACATCGCCCTGTCATTGGTGACCGGGAAACCGTGGCGGGGCACGGTGTTGCTCGGCCGGGACGGGGGCCGGGGGCGGGTGCACTACGTGATGGCCGAGGGGCAGGGAACGAATGGTGCCCGGATGGCGGCGTGGGCCTTCCATCGGGAGTGCGTCGAGGCCGATATCGATGCGATCGATGCGGGATTCACGGTGTATGACGAGGGGATCCCGTTGACCGAGGTGGGCATTGCGCCTTATCTCGTGCATGTCCGGGAGGATCGGCCGGACATTATCGTATTCGATACCAAGAATCTCATGTTCGTGGGCAAGGAATCCCAGGGTGAGGATTACGGCGCAATGATTAATGTGCTGCACGCGGTGCGCCGGGCGGCCGGGGGGTGCGCGGTCATCCTGGTCGATCACTCGGGGCTCGGGGATGCGCACCGGGTGCGCGGCAGTAATGCGCAGATCGGCGGGATCGACACCGAGATCATGGTCGCCTACGAGGATGAGACGGGCCTGCGGATCGCCAGCATGACGCGGGACAAGAATGCGCGCGGGGACATGGCGGAGTGGGTGTTCCGGTTGCAGCCGGTCGAGGACGCACCACGGGGCCCGAATGAGCCGGTACCGGCGGTGTTGGTGCCCGCGGACCGGACCGGGGCCAAGCCCATCCGGGCCAACATCGAATGGTGGCTCGACGAATTGCCCACGGACGTGGGGACGCTGATTAAGGCGGCCAAGGGTGAGGACGGGGATCCGGCCCGGGGAAAGGACGCGGCGGCCGACATCGTGCGCATGCTGCGGGCCGTGGGCACCGAGGGAGGGCACACCGCGGGCGAGATCATCCGTCTCGTGGGCGAGGGCCCGCGCGAGCACTCCCGGTCCAAGGTCTACGCGGGGCTCTCGATCCTCGACCGGGAGGGCATCACGGGGGCCGGATCGACCCCGGCCAGGGTGGCCCTGCTCGACGAGTACCGGTGATGACGATCTACGGGGACAGAATTGTGGATCACCAGAACGATCTACGGGGACTGATCTTGAAACGGGTATATCCGCAGGTCAGCCCCCATGCGGATGATCTACGGGGACAACGGGGACAGAATTGTGGATCTACGGGGACACCGATGTGGATCTACGGAGACAAGATTAAACGATCTACGGGGACACCATCGACATACCCCCTGACCTGCGGAAACTCGAGATGTGGATCTACGGGGACAAATTACGGGGACACCGCGTCCCCGTACCGGGGGTACGCCACGGGGGGGAGCAGCCCCGGAGGGGCTCCCCCGTGGTGTCCCCGCCTGGGGCTGGTGTTGGATTGGATCAATACGGATCATGACCTACCGGCCACCCCGGACGGACCACCCCTCGCCGTCGCCGAGCCACCTGCCCACCGACGATCAAGCCCTAGGATCGCCTGTGCGGCTCGGGAGGGGCCTTCCGCGCATCCCAGGCCGGATCCGCCCCTCTCGGGCCGTCCTGGCGCCCCTGGGCCCCGGGAATCGTCATGATCACCATGGTCGGTTCGGCCCGGTCGAGCGCTCCGGCAAAGTGGATCATCACTCCGGCGGACCGGGCCGGGGGTGCATGCACGCGCGCGCAATCGCAGGCGCGGAACGCAGGCATACGCGCGCGCGCAAAACCGAGATCATCCCGCCGTCGCTTGACGGCGGGATGTCAACGGGCCGAGTGCTGGCCGGGCGGAGCGCAGCGGGCAGACCTCGCATGACCCGGCCAGCGAGCACGGAGGCTAGCGGGCGCCCGCACAGCCGTTCGCGACCTCACCGGCGAGCCACGCCCGCAGGGACGGCGCGGCACCGTACGGGAAACGCGCGGCGAGCCGGTCATTGTAGGCGTCGACGTATTTCGGCATGCCCCGGAACGACAGGTCGTCCGAGTAGACCGGAATACCGGCATCGATGGCCTTGATAATGCGGGCGGCGGCCTTGCACTCCGACTTAGGGGCCGGGCGCGGGGTACCGGCGCTGGCGGCTCCGGCGACTCCGACCAGGGCGAACAGGGTAAGGGCGATGATGACGAGGGTGCGGATGATGCGCATTGCGGGTCCTCCCAGGGGGGCCGTTCGGTGTTCCTTAACTTGTACTGCAAGTGTACCACCCGTGGTACACGCAATGGGGAGGATGTGGGCTAGCTCATGTGCCCGCGGGAATGGCAGTGGGTGTCCGTGGTAATACCTATGGGGTGTCCGTGTGAATGACTATGGGGTATCCGTGGTAATACCTATGGGGTATCCGTGTAAAGGGCTACGGCTATCTACGCGGGGGGCCGTGGTGAATGGCAGGGGGTGTCCGTAGAAATGGCCAGCACATCCGCGAAAGGATACGGGTACACACACCAGAGGTTACGTGCATGGTGGGTACCAAGGGTGGCGACTGGACTCGTGGATTGTTGGAGGTGTGGAGTAAGGATTAACGCGGATGATACATGGCATCTTGGTCATGTCGATGGTAATAGGCATGTGTATAGAGGTCCAGAACATATTGCATGTAACTGTGCTACGAATAGCAAGGAAAGGAAACAAGATCCAAAGCCAAGGATAGACAGGTATTGGTTGGACTGATTGTGGGGGAATGTGAGAAAGAAATAAATATGTAAATGAGAAGTGATTGTGAAGATTAAAAGTGAATGATGAAAAGAGAAAATAAAGAAGATGATGATGAAAATAAATGTGAAAGCCTCACACACGCGCGACGATCGAGGCACCCACCAGTTTTCTTTGAAAGAATGATCTTTGAAGTTGACCGTCGCCGTTCGTTATCTCTCCCCCAAGATCGTTCGGCGCCCGGAACAATGGTATTCGGAAATGGCACAGGAATGGTACGATGGTCACGCTTACCGCGGAAGCAATGATTTTGCTCGGGGAGCTGGGTGCCATTCTGCTCACCATTTATCTGCTCACCTGTGCCGTGATGTCCCTATTCCGCTGGATTCGACGGTATCGGAGGAATGGTCGAGACGGGAACGGATAAAGTCGAGGTGCCGGGCCTGAATGGCGTTTATCGTATTGAGCGCGTCGAGGTGATCATCGTGCTCGTGAATTACCCGTTCCAATTGCTCGATTTTGGAGCCGAGGGCAAATAGCGTCAGCAATTCGAGGGCGACCATTCCGGCCAGGATGATCGCCAGTGCCCACACCATTATCCCCATTGTTTCCCCCGGTTTCCCGCGATTCTGCACGGTTTATCGCCCGTAGTGCACCCGGTCACGTCCCGGTCGGCGTTGACGTTGTCCTGTCAACGGATCGGCCCTACCGTGGCACCCGACGTCGCAAGTGGTCCGCCCCGGCCGTGTATCGCGTCGAATCGAGGCACCCCGGGGCCATGTCCGTTCATGATCACCCGTCACAGCAGGATTGCGGCCCGATGGTGTCCGCGGTGTCCAAGACGCTCGCGGTGACCGGGCTCGATGCCATAGACGCGGGCCTCGCAGCCCTCATCCGGGCCTTCGCGCACGAGATCGACGCGAACGCCGAGCGGGAGGTCCGCTGGGAGCGGATCATGCGCAAGCTCGAACGCGAGGACGATCCGGAGTCCTACGACGCGCTCATGGCGGCCCGCGGACAGCTCGCCAGCCGGGCCACCCTGGACCGGATCGGCGGCCGTCTGCAATCGGGGCTGGTCGAGCTGCGGGCCACCCCGCGGGCCCGGCCGGTGGCGCCTCCTCGGGCCCCCTCGCACAGCTCCCTCGGGCGGCTACGGCTGGCGGCCGGGACCGACTACGACGGCCCGGACGACGATGGCCCGCAACCGGACTACGACGGCCGTAGCCGGGACGAGCGGGCGGCCCGGGAGTTCCTGGCCCGTGACCCGCACGACCACGACACGGCCGGATGACGGTCCATCCCGACGCCATCCCCCTCGCGACCCCCATCCCGCGAGGCGTCCTGCCGACGATCGACGACTTCCGCGGTGTTGACGTCCGCGGGTCAACGGTCGCGAGGATCTTCACGCCGCCCCGGTGGGGCGGCCCGCCGGGCCCGTGCGGCTGCGGCTGCGCGCTCACCCGGGCGACCTCCCGCGGCTGGGAGGTGATCGACTTCGCGACCGACGTCCTGCACGCGGCGCTGCTCCCCTGGCAACGGTGGTGGTTGATCCACGCGTTCGAGCTGTCCACCACCGTGCACGCGCTGACCGGCGTCCGGCGGCTGCGCTACCGGACCCTGCTCACCTTGGTTGCCCGCCAGCAAGGGAAGTCGTGGCTCTTGCGCGTGGTGGCCCTGTGGGCGCTCTACGTCCGCCGGGTGGGCATGGTGCTCGGCGCCGCACAGTCCCTCGACATCGCCCGGGAGTGTTGGCTCGGCGCGATCGACCTGGCCCGGGACGCGCCGGAGTGCAACGCCGAGATCCCCACCCAGGGCGGCATCCGGTACGCGAACGGGGAGCAGTGCCTCACGCTCGTCGACGGGCAGCGCTACCGGATCACGGCCGCCACCCGGGGCGCGGGCCGTGGCCTGTCCGTCGACGTCCTGCTGCTCGACGAGCTGCGCGAGCATCGCGACTACCTGGCGTGGGCGGCGCTGAGTAAGACCACCCTGGCCCGGCCGGAGGCGCTGATCTGCGCCGTGTCGAACGCGGGCGATGACTCGTCGGTCGTGCTGAATGATCTTCGCGCTCGGGCGCTGGACACCATCGCTCGTGCTCGTGCCGAGCGCGAGGAGTGCGGCCCCTCGGACGCGGACACCGCCGACCCGGCGGGCGGTCTCTTCCTCGCCGAGTGGAGCGCGCCCGAGGGGCTCGCCCTCGACGACCCGCGCGGCTGGTCGGCCGCCATGCCGGGGCTGAATGTGGACGTGATCGGCTCGGACGGGTCCTACCTGCCTGCCCCGATCACGACGGAGGCGGTGCTCGGCTTCCTGGTCACCGATCCGCCGGGGGTGTTCCGTACGGAGTTGCTCTGCCAGCGGGTGGGCACGCTCGATACGGCGTTCGATCCGCTGGACTGGCAGCGCTGCGCCGACCCGACGTTCACCCTGCGCGGCGTGCGCGACGCGGTGGCGGTGTGCGTCGATGTGGCGCTCGACGGCGAGCACGTGACGGCCTGCGGGGCGGCCAAGCTGCCCGGCGGGTGGGTCGGTGGGCAGTACACGGCGGGCCGGGTCGGCGTGGCGGTGCTCGGCGCCTGGGAGGGTCGGGCCGCGGTGATGGCGGCCGAGCGGGCGCTCCCCGGGCTGCTCGCGGCGATCATGCCGATCGAGATCGGGTGGTTTCCGTCGTCCCCGGTCGGCGGGCTCGGGCCGATCCTGCGCGGGCTGCGCCGGACCACCCGGCGGATCGTCCCGCAGGTCCGCGATGGACAGATCATCTTGGATGACGAGCACGAGGCGGCCCGGCTGTCCGCGGTGATGGAACGGGAGGCGGCCCAGGGGCTCGCTGATCTCATGCGGACCGCGCGGCTCGTCCAGCCCGACGACCCGCTGCTCAACTCCCAGGTGCTCGCGGCCGGGCGGGTGGACGCGCCCGGGGGCGAGTCCGGGTGGCGGCTCACCCGCAAGGGTGGCGGGCACTGCGACGCGGCCTACGCGGCGGCCGGGGCGGTGCACCTGGCCCGCAGCGCGCCCGAGGTGGCCCGGCAGCCGATGCGCGCCAAGATCTATTGACAGCCCGGTGTCAAGATCAATCCTCGAGAACTTGATCATGGAAAGGGGTGGGCACCGTGGGGTGGTTCGCCATCGCACTGCAGGGGCTCGGCGGACTCGCGGTCGCGGTCGGTCTGTTCCTGGCGTTCTCGCCCGGCATCGCGCTGGCCCTGTGCGGCGTCGCGGCGCTGGCGGGCGGGACCGTGTTGGAGATCGGCCACCACCCGCGGCCGGTGGTCGCGCCGAGTCCGACCGACCGCCGGGCCGCGCTGATCGACGACTACCGGCGCACGGCGAGTGAGCGGTGATGGGCCTCGGATCGATCTTCCTGCGCGATATCAAGATCGAGCAGACGGACACGGTGACCGGTGATCACATCACCGACGTGATCGTGACCGGGCCGGGCGGGAGCTACCCCTCGTGGTCCTCCTCGGGTCCGTACCGCGGTGCGCTGCAGATCGCGGCGGCCTGGCGGGCGTCGATGCTGCTCGCGGATCTCCTCGGGCGGCTGCCCTGGGATGAGTACGTGACCCGGCCGGGCGCCGATCCGGACGCCCCGCCGGAGAAGCTCCCGACACCGACGATCCTCGATCGCCCTTCGCCGCCGGACACCCGCGTCGTCACGTTCTCCTCGTGGGGGCTCGACGCGCTGTTCCACGGGAACGCTGTCGGGGTCTACGCCGACCGGGACCGCTCGGGCTATCCGACCGCGATCACCCCCGTCGAGGCCGATCGGTGTTGGATCAAGCGCGTCGAGCGGGCCGACGGGCTGCCGTACCCGGTCGGCAGCCCGGCCTATTGGATCGGCGACGAGCCGAATCCGTCCCGGGCACCGAACATCCCCGGCCGGTGGTACTCCCCGGACGACGTGTTCCACGTCAAGGGGCCGTGCCGCCCGGGTGCGCTGCGCGGGATGGGCGTGCTAGAGGCCGGGCTCGCCGATTCCGGCGCGCTCGGGCTGGCGTCGATGCAGAATCAGCAGGCGGCGAACGTGTCGTCCGCCGGTGTCCCGACCATGCATATCCGCTCATTCGATCCCGACTTTGACGGCGGTCAGGCGACGGAATTGAAAGCGAAAGCCATCGAAACGCAGCGGGTGCGTTCCCCGATGGTGACTAATGCGCTGGTCGAGGTCAAGCCGCTGTCGTGGAATCCGACCGAAACGCAATTGCTGGACGCCCGGCGGTTGTCCCTGGTCGATATCGCGAACCTGTTCGGCATGGATGCTGAATGGGTGAATGCGGGCCAGGTGTCGGGCACCTATCAGAATGTGGAGTCCAAGGGGATCGACTTCCTGCGGCACTCGGCGGGCGGGTGGCTCGCCCGGTTCGAGCAGGCGTTGTCGCTGCTCCGCCCCCGCGGGCACTGGGTGGAGGCCAACCGGAACGCCGAACTGCAAGCGGACACCTTGCAGCGGTATCAGGTCTACGAGATCGCCATCCGCAACGGGGTGTTGACCCGGGACGAGTGCCGGGCCTTGGAGCGGCGGCCCAAGCTCACGCCCAAGCAACGGGAGGAGGCGCTCCCCGCCAGCGAGGCTCACGAGCCTGCCGGGCCTCCCGGGAGCAATGACCTGCCGGGAGGCGTTCCGGGCGCTGGCGGCGCTCCCAGCGGCCCGCAAGGGGCCAGGAATCCGGGCAAGCCGGGCCGACAGGGGCCGACGCACGGTCCGGCCTCCCGGACGGTCGCGCACCGCGGCCACGACAGCGCGGGCGAGCGGATCGGGGACAGGTGGCAGTGATGAGCGGACCCTTTGACTTCTACCGGTCAACGGCCGAGGTGGACGCGTTCGAGTGCTCGGCCCCGGTCGGCCCGTGGACCGACGACGAGCTGCGCGCGGACATCCACCCGGGCGACCCCGGGCAACTCAAGAAATATTGGCTGTCCGGTAAAGGGTTGGCAAAGTGGGCGACGAAACCGCACCCGTGGACGGCGCTCTATCACCACATTCTCAAACACGTCGGTAATCCGGAGAAAGCCAAGCGCATCGCGTCGCAGTGGTATCACGACCACTTCGGCCACTGGCCGGGTGAGCGCAAGGGTAAGAATCCCATAGGGAAGGGATGATGCGCCCGTACCACTGGCAATGGTGGCAACGGCTGCAGCATTCCGTGGCCGATGCGCTCGATGACCTGCACTGGGAATTACTACTGATCGACAGGAGAACAGTGAGTGCCAATGGACCGCCACCCCCCGCAGATCCCCCCGGCACCGTCGCCCGGCTGGACCCGTCCATCCTCGCCCCGTCGGCAATCACTGATACAGCGCCCGCAGCGGCCACGGATCCGGCGACGGTCGGGACCGGCCCTACCGTTTCCTTTCGGGGCATCGTGAAACAGTCACTCACCAAGAAAAGTCGGATGGATCTCGGCCAGCGCATGATCGAGATGTGCACGCTATCCGGGTGGCAGTCGACGACGCTGAATCCGGACATGCCGCCCGAGCACAAGATGACCATGCTCGCGCAGACGTTCGGCGACCTGGCCGCGTCCGACGAGCCGCGTGATCAGTACCGCAAGCTGCTCGCGCTGTCCGCGGTCACGATGGGGTGGGCGCAGGGGATCGCCCGGCGGGAGATGCGCGAGCGTAAACGGCTGTCACGCGAGCGGAAGCGGGAGCGCAAGGCGGCCAAGCGCGAGGCCAAGCGATCCCGCAAGGAAGCCAAGCGCGACGAGCGCGCCCGGCACGCCAAGGGTGATCACCATACGTGCGAGCACGAGTAGATGCTCACCGCTGAGCAAGCCCTCGACGCCCTCACCGATGTCGCGCTGTTCATTGCCATTTATGTGGGGGTGGCGACCACGGTCTATGCCGTGGGCGAACCGCAGACGAGAGGCGAGGTAATGGGCCGACTCATTGCGCTGTGGATGTGCGCCGTTGCCGGGGTGGTGCTCATCGTATGGCTGATCGTCGCCATTCTGCTCCGTCTCGGAATCGTGCACGCACTGTAAAGGGGAAGTAAATGCCGATGGAAACTGTGTACCGGCCGGTGGCGGCCGATCTGGAGATCATGCGGGCCGAGGCGGGCGGGTCGGACGGTCGAACGGTGTTCGGCATCCTCGTCCCGTGGAACCACCCGCAGCGGATCGACGAGACGTTGACGGAGCAGTTCGAGCGGGGCTCCGCCGATCACGTGATCACGGCGGGCGAGCGGGGCCGGGCGCCCGGCGGCCTCCCGGCCTACCGGATGCACTTTGCCCGCGAGCACGTGCGCCACGGGGGCTCCCCGTGCGGGCGAACCGCGCTGCTGCGCGACGACGCGGCCGGGCTCTACGGCGAGTGGCGGGTGTCGGCCACGCCGACCGGTGACGAGCTGCTCGAACTGATCAAGGACGGGGTGTATCGAGAGCTGTCGGTGGGGTTCCGGGCGGCCCCGCAGTGGGCCCGGCGGCTGCCGGACGGGACGTTGAGCCGAACAAGGTTTGACCCGTTCGAGGCGGCGGCCGTGCTGCGCGGCGCCTACGCGGACGCGGCCGTGGTGACCGGGGTCCGGCACGACGAGCACGAGCAGCACGAGCGGGCCGAGCGGGCGCGGCTGCAGCGCGGCCGAACGCTGCTCGCGGACTGGCCGGTCCCGTGCGCTCGCTAGGCTGCCACCCGTGAGCACGGACTACGCGGTACGCGTCCCACACAAGCGGCGTGACCTGCTGTCGCCGGAACGCGACGAACACGTGTGGATCGCGATCGCGTGCTTCCGGGTGAGTGCGGAATCCCTGCGCGGCAGCACGTTCGATCAGATCCACTTGGACCGGGAGAATCTGGCCACCATCGAGGTCGGCTGTTACGTCTGTGAGCAGCCGTGGTCCGAGCGGCTGTCCTACCGCAAGTGTCCGGGCGAGCCGGAGCAGCCCTCGACGGACTGACCGATCACGGTCTAGCCTCGCCCGGACATTCGCCCGGTTCCCCGGCGGACGCGCGCACGGCCCCCTGACAGCCCGGTGTCAACGCCCGGCCTGATCAGCATCCCGGCGGCATTCGACTACGGCACCCCGGTTCCCTCTCCATGCCTTCCGAACCGGGAGACGCCATGTTCGTACGTCTGTTCCTGCTGCTCACAACCCTTGCCCTGCATCGTCGGGCCCCCGGCGGATCGGCCGTATTGACACGGCGCCGTCAGGAGTTCGACGAGATCCACACGCGATCCCGTGGCGTGATCGATGCCGCTGCGGCGGCCGAGAACGGGACCGGTCGCGACCTCACAGACGCCGAACTCGCGGCCGTCAACGCCGACCGCGAGCGGGCCGAGGTGCTCGCGTCCGAGATCGAGCAGCTCGTCGAGGACGAGCTACGCGCGGCCCGGGTCGCGGCCGGATACGCCGAGATCGGGGCTCCGGCCGATCCGCCGGAGAACGCGGGCGGCGGCGCGGGCAACGGATCGGGCGAGCACCGTTCCGAGCACGACACGTCCGGCCAGCGCCCGACGGGCAACACGTCCGCGCAGGATCGCGACCCCGGGCACTACCGGTCCGCGGTCGACGGCGGGGAGCACTCATTCTTTGCCGACCTGGTGCGGGCCCGTGAGGGTGACGGAGACGCGCAGACGCGGCTGCAGGAACACAACCGGGCGCTGTCCACCACCGTTTCCGGTGCGGGCATCGTGCCGCCCCGGTGGCTCACCAGTGAGTACGAAGCGCTGGCCCGGCAGGGGCGCGTGGTGGCCGAACTGGTGCGCCGCATCGAGATCACCGATCCGGCCCCGATGACCCTGCAGCGGCAGACGACCGGGACCGATGGCGTCCTCGCCGAGCAGGCATCGGAGAACACGCACCCGGCCGAGACGGACGCGTTCGCGACCACCACGGACGTGGTGACGCCCAAGCCCACGAGCGGTATCCAGGTCGTCTCCCGGCAGATGATCGACAGCACCAATCCGGCGGCCGACTCGTTGATCTACGGCGACATGATCAGCGTCTATAACCGCAAGATCGAGGACAAGGTCACGGCGGCCCTGGTGACGGCGGCCGGTGCGGCCGTGCAGACCTACGCGTCCGACGCGACGAACTTCACCGCGACGGCGGCCGAGGACGGGATCACTGACGCGGCTATCGCAGTGTGGAACGCCCGCAAGCTCCCCGCGGATGCGGTGGTCATGCGGGTCTCCCGGTGGGGCCGGTTCAACAAGTTCCGCGACAGCGCGGGACGGCGGCTGTACCCCACGACTGAGGGCCAGCTCGTCAACGTCTCGGGTCGCGGATCGGTCACCGTGCCGGGCAGCGTCGGCGGCCTCGCGGTCGCGGCGACGGATGGCCTGGGAATCGGCGGCGCCACCTATCCGGAGAACATCATTGTATTCCGGACCGCGGATACGATTCTGTTCGAGGGCAATCTCCTGCGATTCCGTTACGAAGAGGTCGCGGGACCGGAGTCCGTCAAGCTCGGCGTGTGGGCCTATTCCGCCGTCATTGTGCGGCAGGCGGCCAACTCCGTCCGTCGCGTTTCCATCACGGCCGCGTGAGCGGAAAGGAGTCGGAAATGGCTGACGAGAAGGTCAACACCACCGCGGACACGACAGAGCCGCCGCTCGCGGGCGGGGAGCCCACGCCGCCGCTGGCCGGTGCCGGTGGTGCCGGGCCCGCGGGCGGGCCGGTGGCGGGCGATCCGTCGTCCGAGCCGGTGGCCACCGCACAGCAGTCCCACGTGGCCGGGCGGGTCGGCCCGCCGACGATCGCGCAGGACGCGGCGGCCCCGTGGCACGCGCCCGAGGGTGTGGAGCAGATCGAACCGGGTACGGAGCTGCCTGCCGACACGGTGCCGGACGGCGGGGTCGTGGTGTTCGCGGTGCCCGATCCGGCGACGTTCGGCGCGGGCCCCTACGGCGGCGACACGCCTGCGGACGAGCACCCGGCCACCGTGCACCAGACGAAGCCGGGCACGGATCTGCCGGGCGCCGACGAGCTACCGCAGGGCACGCCGTTGCCGGGCGACAAGTCCAGTTCATCGAGCACTTCCCCCACGACGGCGACCACCACGCCCTCTTCCCCCGGTGGGTCGTCGTCCGAGCCGGTGGCTGCCGAGTCCGGTCCGTCCGAGCCGGGGGCGGCCACCACCTCGGGGACGTCGAGCGGCGGTGACACGGCATCGGCGTCCCCGAGCGGCTCTGACAGCGGCACGTCAACGGTGCACCCGACCGGCGGGGCGGACACCGCCAAGCGCGACACACCTACCGACAGCTCGGCGTGACTCATGCCGTGGGCGCCGGATTACGCGAGCGTCGACGAGCTGCGCGACTTCGTGCGGATCGACGACGTGGCGGACGACACGATCATCGAGGCGGCGTTGTCGGCGTCGTCCCGGGCGATCGACTATGCCTGCGACCCGCGGCCCGAGCACTTCCGGCAGTTCGGCCAGACCGACGCGGTGGAAGATCGTTATTTCACGGCCTCGCGGCGGGGCTACGACACGCCCGTGCGCGGGCAGTGGGTGGCGCTCGTCGACGACATCGCTACCGCGGTCGGTCTGGTCGTGGCGGCGGACGGCGGGAGCGGGGCCTATACCCCGGTGGAGGGGACGACCCTTCTCCCGCGGAATGCGGCGGCGCACGGGCGACCGGCGACAGCGATCCTGTTTGCCGGTAGCTCGATGCCGACGCCTCCGGCGTCCGCGGACGCGGTCAAGGTCACGGGGACGTGGGGATGGCCTGCCATCCCCACCGCCATTCATGAGGCGTGCCTCATGCAGTCGTCCCGGCTGATCGCGCGTCGGGACGCGCCGTTCGGGGTGGCCGGATCGCCCGAGACGGGTACCGAGATCCGCCTCCTCGCGCGGCTCGATCCGGACGTGGAACTCATGGTGCGGCCGTACATTCTCAAGATCGGCACGGTCGTCGCATGATCTTGACCGACATCATGCGGGAGATGGGAATTGCGCTCGCTGCGATCCCCGGCCTGCGGGTCAAGCCGTACACCGAACAACGGATCTCGCCCCCGCAGGCAATGGTCAACCTCCCGCAGACGTACACGTTCGATTCGACGATGGGCCGCGGGTCCGACGACATCCGGATTCCGGTCGTGGTCTATGTCGGCCGGTTCGATGCGGAGTCCTCGATCAACGCCATTGCGCAGTACGTGGACGGCAAGGGCGGTAAGTCGGTCAAAGAGGCCATCGAGGCGCACAAGTGCGCGGCCTACGACATCGCGCACGTGATCGACGTGCAATTCATTATCTCCACCGTGTCGAGCACTGAGTACCTTGCTGCGACATTCCGGGTGCGAGTAGTCGGAAAGGGATAGGGCTATGGGATTCGTGCACGGTAAGGGAACGGTCGTCACGATCGGCGGGGACGACATGACGGTATTCAGCACGTCGTGTGAGTATGAACTCAAAGCGGAGGCGCACGAGACCACGACGTTCGGCCACGATTATAAGGTTTTCTCCGGCGGCCTCATCGAATCCACAATGAAGGTCGAGGGGCAGTACGACGATGCGGCGGACACGGGCCCGGCGGCCGTTCTCGAACCACTGATCGGCAAGGTCACCGAGATGGTTTACAAGCCGGAGGGGGCCACCGGCTTGTCCCGCACGTTCGACGCGCTGCTCACGCAGTACACGGAGACGTCTCCGGTTAACGACATGATCAAGTTCGCGGCGGAGTTCCAAGGTACCGACGCCGTCGCGGTCGCACCCGGCACCCCCTGACATCGGGCTGTCAATGCAATACCCATCGGACACCAGGAAGGCATGAGGAATGAGCGAGGAGAACGGCACGGTACGGCTCGGTGAGGACACGCTCACCGAGGGACCGGGACCGATCGTCGACAAGGCGGCGTTGCTCGCGGGTAAGGCGTTTGAACTCACCGCGGTCCCGATCCCCGGGCTCGGCGTGATCATGATCCGACCGCTGTCCCGGGCGGAGGCGCTCGCGGTCTATCAAAAGGACATGCCTGCCGCGAAAATGGAGCAGGTTCTCATCTCGAAAGCGTGCGTTAATCCGACGTTCACCCCGGCCGAGGTGGGCCAGTGGCAGGCGTCGAGCGCCGCGGGCGAAATGCTCATCCTGGTGAACGCCATTCTAGAGGTCTCCGGTATGGAGATCGGCTCCGGTAAGGCGGCGTATAAGACGTTTCGCGGCGCGTCCTGATCTGGAGTTCGCATTCTTCCTGGCCAGGGAACTCGGCGGCATGACGGTCGGTGAAATGCTCGACCGAATGACCAACGGAGAGTTCATGGAATGGATGGTCTATTACGGGAGGCGCAAGCAAGAGCAGGAACTCGCACAGGCGTTCCGCAGGTGATTGACCGGGAGGAGTCAACGGATGGCGATCCGGGTCGACGTCGACGGCGTCCCGCGGGTGCTCGGCATGCTCGATGCTCTCGACAACGCGTGTGAGCGCCAGCTCGACGACTCGTGCAACGACTCGGCCGACCAGGTGGCGCAGCGCACCCGCGGGCTCATGCCGTTCGGGCCGGAGCCGCGCGGGCACGCCCGTAGCTCCGTCGACGTCGAGCACGTGGCCGGGATGCACGCCCGGGTCGGCGAGGGTGGGCCCCGGTTCCCCTACGTCGGGTGGCTCGACTTCGGCGGGAACGTCGGGCGGCGGCACCTGCGGCACCGCACCTGGATCCGCGGTGGCCGGTACCTGTTCCGGGCGCTGTCCACGGTCAAGCCGGGCATAGAGCCGCACATGCACCAGGGCATGCGGCAGGCGTGCCGTGAGACGGGATGGGATCCCAGTGGTTAGGCGCGTACCACTGCGGCCGGTTCCGGTCCGCACGAGCCGCTACAGCCCCCGCACGGTGGCATTCCTGTGCGGGTGGCTCGGCTGGCATCGCCCGGCCGAGATCGGCGTGCAGCGCGGGGTCAACCTGTGCGCCACCTGCCGACGCTGCGGAGCCGAGATCATGCGCGACAGCAACGGCGGGTGGTTCTAGGTGGCACTCGCTGGCGGCCCCACGGTCACCCTGAATTTTAAGGGTGACGCTGATCAACTCAAGCGGGAGATCAAGTCTATCGGCACGATGGTGGCCGGGCTCAGCGCCACCGTCGGGATCCTCGGCGGGATCGGTGCGGCGGCCAGCGCCACGGTGGTAGCGGTGGCGGCCATCCCGGCGGCCTTCCTCGGGATCGGCATCGCGGCGGCGGCGCAATCGGAACTGGTCAAGAGCCGGTTTACCGAACTTAAAGATCACGTCATGGGCAAGATGGCCGGAATGACGGCGAGCATCCAAGGCGAATTGCTCATCCTGGCCGATAAGCTGACGGCCGCATTCGACCGCATGTCTCCGCAATTGGAGCGGATATTCAAACTCTCGTCGCAGGCAATGAAGCCGCTCACCGACGGACTGATCGGGCTGGTCGAGAATGCGCTACCCGGATTCGAGACAGCGATACGGAACAGTCAACCGCTGGTCGAGGCGTTCGGCCGCGGGCTCGCCACCCTCGGGACCGGGGTCGGGCAATTCTTTGCGGAACTGACGAAGGGCACCCCGGGCGCGGTCACTGGTTTCGACGCCCTCATGAAATTGACCAAGGATCTGTTGATCTACCTCGGTCAGCTCGCGGCCAACCTGGCGAACGTCCTCGGCCCGGCGTTCGCCGAACTAGAGCCCTCCCTCATGCAGGTCGTGCGCGCCCTCGGGGATGGCCTGCTCCGCATCGCGCAGAGCCTCGCCCCGCAGATCGGCACCCTCGGTAAGGCGATCGCGGACTTTCTCACGGCCGCCCTGGATGCTCTGCTGCCGGTGGTGGAGGCCGTGCTCCCGCTGATGGCGGAGTTCGCCACGGTGCTGCTGGACAGCCTCACGCCGATCCTGCGCGAACTCGGGCCGGTGCTGGCCACCGTGGCCCGGGAACTCGCGGACGGGTTGCGCCCGGTGATCCCCGTGGTCGCCCAGGCGTTCCGCGACATGGCCCCGGTGATCCATGACATCGCGGAACAGGCGGGCCCGCTGCTCGCCGAGGCCATCCGCATCCTGGCCCCGCTGTTCCTCGAACTCGTCAAGTCGTCGCTGGAGTTGACGAACGCCCTGTTGCCGATCATCCCGCCGTTGCTGGAAATGGCGAACAATGTTATGCCATTGTTCGCGGGCATCATTAACGACCTGGTCATCCCGGCGGTGAAATGGTTCACCGAGGAGATCAAAGGGCTCATTGATTTCGGTGTGAAGATGGTGCAGGGGTGGGGCGACGTCTCGGTCCGCTGGCGCACCTACTGGGAGGAGATTAAAGCGGCGTTCGCGGACGCGAATGCCAAGATCACGGCCGGTATCGATGCGTTCGCCGCGCTGCCGGAGAAGGCGCGCGCCCACTGGGACGCGATGTATCAGGCGATCAAAGGCAAGATCGAGGAGATCGTCGCCTGGGTCAAGGCGTTCCCCGGCCGGGTGATCGAGGCCGTGGGCGACATGTCGACGGCGCTCGTCGAGAAGGGCCGGGCGCTGATCACCGGATTTTGGGAAGGCGCTAAAGAGATCTTCCGCGGTGTGATCGAGTGGGTGGCGCAGCTCCCGCAGATGATCTTGGAGGCGATCGGCGACACGTCCCGCAAGCTCTATGACTCCGGCGCCTCGCTGATCGACGGATTCAACAAGGGCATGGAATCCAAGGTCGAGGCGGCACGAGCGGCCGGAACGGTCGCGGTCGACGCGGCGTCCAATCCGTTCCCGCAGTCCCCGCCCAAGGAAGGACCGTTCGCGGGGACCGGCTGGACGTTCTACCGCGGACAGTCGCTCATCGAGGGATTCATCGAGGGGATCATGTCGATGGTCCCGCAGCTCAATTCCAAGGTGATGGAAGTCCTCGGCCAATCCCAGGGCCTCATGCA
>DATDBV010000394.1:0-5790 GCA_036524715.1 Nakamurella sp.
CCCTCATCGTCGACATCGGCGCGTCCGATGGCTCGACCTCGGTCGATCTGATCGAGCGGATCGGCGACTTCAGGTCGTTTGTGATCGCCGACCTCTTCTTCACCATCAAGGCCAGAAAGACCTGGCGTCATGTCCTGTTCCATGACGAGCAGGGTCAGTGCATCCTCGTCGTGGGGAACTGGTTCCTGGCTTGGCCCAGCCAGTCCAGGTTTGTGCGCGCCCTGTACCGGCCGCTGATCTCCCGGGCGCTGCGACCCGGTACGCCCACCGAGGACGTTCTGCTGCTGAATCCAAGCGTTCGGCAGCGAATGACCGCCGACCCGCGGGTTTCTTATCGGGTACACGACGTCTTCACGAAATGGAAAGGTGACTCGCCGGACGTCATCAAGGTGGCCAATCTGCTGCGCCGGCTGTACTTCAGCGACGCGGACATCACCCGCGCGCTGCAGGCGATCCACGACAGCCTGGCCGAGGGCGGCCATTTTCTCGTCGTCGACAACTCGAGAATTCAGGACATGCCGCCCCGCGGCGGCCTCTACCGGAAAGAGGGAGCCGGCTTCGCGACAGTCGCCACCACCGAGAACAGGCCGGAGATCGACGACTTGGTGCTCGACCTGAAGGTCGCGGACCACGAGGGGGTGTAGTCGCTGCAGTGCGGTATGCCTCACCCGCTCAGCCGGTGTTGCGCATGCCTGCGGCCACGCCGTTGATGGTGAGCAGCATGGCCCGCCGCAACTCCGGGTCGACCGTCTCGTCCGACAGCGCGCGGATTCGGCCCAGCAGATCGACCTGCAGATAGGAGATCGGGGCCAGGTAGGGCTCGCGGACGTCGAGGGTGCGTTTGAGTTCGGGTTGGGTGTCCAGCAGTTCGGTCTCCCCGGTGACCCGCAGGATCTCCTGGACGGTCAGGTCGTGTTCGGCCCGGATGACCTCGAACAGGTGCCGCAGCTGCGCCGGCACGAGCGCCTCGACGTACAGCGCGGCGATCTCCATGTCGGTCTTGGCCAGGGTCATCTCGACGTTGGAGATGAAGGTGCGGAAGAAGTGCCACTTGGCGTGCATGGTGCGCAGCATCTGCTCACCGCCCGCCTCGCGGGCCGCCTTCAGGCCGGAGCCGACGCCGAACCAGCCGGGCACGATCTGCCGGGACTGGGTCCAGCCGAACACCCAGGGGATGGCCCGCAGCCCGGCGATGCCGCCGCCGGAGTCGGGTCGGCGGGCCGGCCGCGACCCGATGTTCAACGAGCCCAGTTGCTCGACCGGGGTGGAGGCCAGGAAGTAGGCGGGCAGGTCGGGGTCGTCGATCAGCCCGGTGTAGGCGGCGAACGCCGCGTCGCTGACCTCCTCCATCCACTTGTCCCAGTCGTGCAGTTCCTGCGCGGTCTGCCGGGACTCGGTGTGCAGGGTGGTGGCCCGCAGCGTGGCGGCCACGGTCAGTTCCAGGTTCTCCTTGGCCAGGTCGGGCAGCCCGTACTTGCCGCTGATCACCTCGCCCTGCTCGGTGAACTTGATCGCGCCGGTGATCACCCCGTAGGGCTGGGCCAGGATCGAGTCGTAGGTGGGTCCACCGCCCCGGCCGACGGTGCCGCCGCGGCCGTGGAACAGGGTCAGGGACACCCCGTGCCGGGCGGCCAGGTCGCGCAGCAGGCGCTCGGTCTTGTGGATCTCCCACTGGCTGGTGGTGATGCCGGACTGCTTGTTGGAGTCCGAGTAGCCGAGCATGACCTCCTGCACGTTGCCGCGCAGCCGGACGATCTCCCGGTAGGTGGGGTCGGACAGCAGTTCGTCGACGACCTCAGCGGACTTGCGCAACTCCTCGACGGTCTCCAGCAGGGGCGCGAAGCCGATGGTCGCGAAGGGCCCCCGGGAGGGGTCGCCGGGGGTGCCGTAGACGTCGACCAGGCCGGCCTCGCGGGCCAACACCGCGGCGGCCAGGATGTCGTCGGCGCCCATGGTCATCGAGGTGATGTAGGTGACGATCACCTCGGGCCCGTAGGTGGCCTGCGCCCGGCTGATCTCCTCGAACACCGAGAAGGTCCTGATGCCGGCAGGGTCCAGCGGCGCCGGCAGCGTGGCCAGCGGCCGGTGCGAGGTCAGCTCCTTGGACAGCAGGCGCATCCGCTCGACCCGGCTCAGTGTCGAGTACGGCACGTACAGCTCGCCGAGCCGGTCGAACAGCTGCGCCAGCACCTGATGCTGCGCCTCGGAGTGCTCGCGGATGTCCATGTAGGCCACGTTCAGCCCGCTGACCGCCAGCGTCCGCTGCACGGTTCCCAGGATCCCGTCGGCCGCCAGCGCGCCGCCGTTCTCCAGCAGCGAGCGCCGGACCACGGCCAGGTCGGCCAGCAGCTGGCCCTTGTTCACGTAGTCCCGGCCCGGCTCGTGCGCCCGTCCGGCGTTCACCCGCGCCCGGGTGTTGATCAGCTTGGCCTTGACGCAGGTCAGCTTGAGCCGGATCGGCTCGTCCTTGTTCAGCTCCTTCACCCGCGGGTCCAGCAGCGGCAGGTGATCAAGGTCGAGCCGGACCGAGGCGAGCAGTTCGTCGGACGCGCGCGCGATCACCGTCGAGCTGGACAGGGCCAGCAACAGCTCGTCCACCTTGCCGATGGCGATTCCGATCGCCGACTGGTGCTGCAGCGCCAGCACCTCGCGGGTCACCGCCGCGGTCACGTTCGGGTTGCCGTCCCGGTCGCCCCCGATCCAGCTGCCCAGCAGCAGGGGAGTCGCCTCCGGTGACAGCTCGACCCCGTGCTCGGCCATCGCCGCGGCCAGGTCGTCGGTCAGCGCCGGGATGGTGTCGGCGACGATGGCCTCCAGATAGAACAGTGCGTTGCGGGCCTCGTCCACCGGGGTCGGGCGGAACTGGCGGATCTCGTCGGTCTGCCAGAGCAGGTCGATGACCTCGGCCAGCTTGCGGTCCTGGCGGGTCCGCGCCGGTGTGTCCGGCGTCGTCGGCACGACCAGGATGTCCGCCAGGGTCTGCAGCTTGAGCAGCACGGACCGCCGGCTCGCCTCCGTCGGGTGGGCGGTGAACACCGGTTGCACCGCGAGCGCGTCGACCGCCGCCCGCAGCGCGTCGGTGCCCAGCGTCTCGACGATCTCGGAGACGACGGCGGCCAGCGTGCCCTCGCCGACCTGGCGGGCGCGCAGCTCGCGCACCCGGTGCACCTGCTCGGCACCGTTGGCGAGGTGGAAGTAGGTGGCGAAGGCGCGCACCAGTTCGGTCGCCACGTCGATCGGCAGGGCCGCCAGGATCTGTCGCACCTGGGCGGTGGCCGCATGTCGCTCGCCCGGCTCCGCCGCCTCACGGGACTGCTTGGTCAGGCGGCGGACGTCCTCGACGAGGTCCAGCAGCCCCTTGCCCTGCTGGCGCGCCAGCGTCTGGCCGAGCAGCGAGCCCACCCGGCGAACGTCGGCACGAAGCGTGGCGTCGCGATCGGCACCGTTGCCGGGCGCTGCCCCGTTGGCGGCAGGCGAGTCCGGCTGACCGATCAGGTCCGAGGTCTGCGTCATGGAGGGAATCCTCCCGCAGGGTCGTAACAAGCATGTGACGCGCGCCGCCGCCAGGGTCCGCGGGCGAGGGCACCGGACGGCGGGCATCACTCGGTCGGACGTATCAGGGCCCGACCGGTCACCTCATGACAGTCCGTAGCGCCGGAATTCACGGGGTGTGCCCGACGGGTCAATGCTCGTCCCCGAACGGGGTAAATCCTGCATCATTCGGATGCAGGATGCCGCCCACAGGTACATGGTGTTAGATTACAGGTACTCCGAATGAATCAGTTGGGGGTTCGGAGCACTGAGTTGGAAGTCGCTCATTACCTACGGTCAGCGATTGCTGGCCGGGTCCGATGAGGGGGGAGTTCGCGATGCGCGGGGTTACCCGGCCAACGCGAGGGCGTGGGACACATCGACCGGGTGGTCGACGGGGGGCTCCGTCCTCCAGGCCGCGGGGTGGACAGTGGCGGTCGGTGGCTCGCCCGGCGATGGGGGTCGCCGTTGCCACCGCGGCCGCGATGCTGGCGGCCGTCCCGGTCGCGGCGGCCGAGTCCGCCGACCAGTCGGACGGTGCCATCTCGTCCGGCACGGTGGGCGCGGCCCCCTCCGATCAGTCGTTCTTCGTCCTCGATGCGCCCGGTCTGCTGTGGGCGCTCGCCGGCCTCCTGGCCGTCGTGGTCGGGCTGGTCCTGGCCACTCGCCGGGTCCGAAAGCCGATCTCCGACCTGGCCCCGACGTCGGGCCCGGGCGGTTCGCCCGCCGGACGGTCGACCGCGTCCCGGCCCCGCTCGACCGCCAACACCAACACCAACCAGATCATCAGCGACAACGAACCGGGCGGTGCCAAGAAATGATCATGAGGTCCAAGCAGGCCCGGCCGCTGCGCATCGCGCTCGTCGGCACCCGCGGGGTGCCGGCGCGTTACGGCGGCTTCGAGACCTGCGTCGAGGAGGTCGGCTCCCGCCTGGTCCAGCGCGGTCACGAAGTCGTCGTGTACTGCCGCCGGCTCGGCGGTGATCCCTCCGAGGTGTTGACCACATACCGCGGGATGTCCCTGATCCACTTCGGCGCGATGCGCAAGCGCTCGCTGGAGACACTGAGCCACACCGCGCTGTCCGTCAAGCACCTGGTCCGACACCGCACCGACGCGGCCGTGGTCTTCAACGCCGCGAACGCGCCGTTCCTGCCGGCCCTGCGGGCGGCCCGCATCCCGGTCGCCACCCACGTGGACGGGCTGGAGTGGAAGCGCGACAAGTGGGGCGGCGTCGGGCGTGGCTACTACCTGATGGCCGAGCGGCTGGCCGTCAAGTGGTCCGACGCGCTGATCGCGGATGCGGTCGGCATCCAGGACTACTACCTCGACAAGTTCGCCAAGCCAACGGATCTGATCACCTACGGGGCGCCGATCCTGGATCGGGCGGGTGACCGTCGGCTGGCCGAACTGGGGTTGACCTCGGGCGGGTACCACCTGGTGGTCGCCCGGTTCGAACCGGAGAACCACGTCGACATGATCGTCGAGGGGTACTCGGCCAGCAACGCCGAACTCCCGCTGATCGTGGTGGGCTCCGCCCCGTACGCGGACGCCTACACCCGGCGGGTGCACTCGCTGGCCGACGATCGCACCACCTTTCTCGGTGGCGTGTGGGACCAACAGCTGCTGGATGAGCTCTACGCCAACGCCTACAGCTACCTGCACGGCCATTCGGTGGGCGGCACCAACCCGTCGCTGCTCCGCGCGCTGGGGGCGTCGGCCCCGACCACCGCCTTCGACGTCAATTTCAACCGGGAGGTGCTGGGCGACGCCGGTCGCTACTTCCGCGACGCCGCTGAGCTGACCAGACAGATCGAGGAGTCCGAGCGGGACGTCACGGCGACGGTCGACCTGGGCGCACTGGCCCGGGCCCGGGCGAGCAGGTACGACTGGGACGAGGTCACCGACCGGTACGAGGATCTGTGCCTGCGGCTGGCCGGCCGTGACCGCGCCGTCCTGGCCAACGATCCTTCGGCCCGGCCGGAGGCCGGCGACCGCAGCGGGACCGTCCTGCCGATGTCGGAACTGCGGCCCGCCCGGGTTCCGGTGGAGATGCCGGTGCCGGTCGGCATCGGGTCCGTCACGGACATCTCCGAGTTGCTGGCCACCTCGGTCCGGCGCTCGGCCTGATCATCCACGTCCGCCGACCAGCCGATGCCCGCACGATGAAACCTGCACGATGACGCCTGCCCGATCACAAGGACTCGAACCCATCATGCCCGTCACCGATCAGGTGACCCGGCCGGTGGCGGGGCGGGTCG
>DATDBV010000395.1:0-7316 GCA_036524715.1 Nakamurella sp.
GGTAGTCGATCAGCTCGGGCAGCTGCTCGAGCACGGTCACCCGCACACCCTGCAGGCCGAGCAGGTTGGCCAGGCCGAGGCCGGCCGGACCGGCGCCGACGATCAGCACGTCGGCATCGAATTCGGCGGAGTGGTCGGTGCGGGTGTTAACGGCGGTGGCGGGCTGGGGCGTGCTGGTCATCGTTGACTCCCTTGAGCAGGATGTGCAATTAACGAACGTCTGTGTGCGGTATACGAACAATTGTGAGACCGGAGAGGGCTTGCTGTCAAGGGGTGCGCGAAAAGAAGCCGAGGCTGGCGGCGTGGTGGCACTGCGCTTGGCGGCCTTGGCGGCCCTCGGCGGCGTTGCGCCGACATCCGCGTGGGCAGCCTTCTTTGACTGCTGGCGCGGATGTCGGAGTGGCTTGCGCGGGCCAGGCTGATCAACTCGGCGCCGATTCGGATAAATCGGGCGCGGTTTCGCCGAGATGATCAGCGTGGCGGCGCTAGTTTCTGCGGACCCTCGACCAGGACGCGCCCCAGCTCGGCGGCGGCCGCCAGGACGGCCGGCAGGGCCTGCTCGACGAGCTCCTGCCGGTAGGTGATCAGGTTGATGCAGGCCGCGATGGAGTGGTCCGGGTAGGGAATGAGCACGGCCAGCCCGTAGGCGCCGGGCTCGACCTCGGCAAATGACGTGGCGTACCCCTGCGCCCGCGCCTTCCGCAGCCGGTCACTGTCCCCGGACGATTCCGGCCGGGTCGAGGACAGCGCGTGGCCGGCCGCCCCGCGGTCCAGCGGGTGGGTGCTGCCCTCGGCGAAAACGATGCGGTAGCGGGACGTCTCGGACTCCACCACTGCGAGAGCCACCGCCTCGCCGTTCTCCATCACCAGCAGCGATACGGTCGAGCCGACCTCATTGGCCAGCCTGCGCAGGACCGGCACGGCCGCGGCCCGCAAAGTGTTGTAGGCGCCCGCGGTCAACTGCAGCAGGCCGACGGCGCCGCGGAACCTGCCGTCCTGGCCACGGCTGACCAGGCCGGCGTCGACCAGGGTGGTGAGCAGCCGGTAGGCGATGGTCCGGTGCACCCCGAGCAGGTCGCCCACGTCCTGGGCGGACAGTCCGTCGGCGGCGGCCACCACGGCCTTGAGTGCGGCCAGCCCGCGCGCGAGCGTCTGCGCGCCCGTCGAGGTTCCCGCCGCCGCAGCCATGGGCGTCAGCGTATCCGCCACACCCTCTTGACAACTTCGCCGCCATTGCTCACGATGTTCTCTATACGCACTCGAACGTGCGATATATGAACAGCGGAACACTCCCCGCCAGCTACCACCCCCGGCACCACCTCGGCCCACGATTCAATGGAGCGTCCATGAGCCAGTCCCGCCCCGCCCCGCCCGCCGCGCCGCCTGTTGCGGCCTCCGTCCCGTCGCCGAACGCATCGACGAACGCCCCGGACGGCCGCGCCCGCCGCCGGGCGATGCTGTCCAGCTACCTGGGCACGACCGTCGAGTACTACGACTTCCTGCTGTACGGCACCGCCGCGAGCCTGGTGTTCCCGGCCCTGTTCTTCAGCGAACTCTCACCGATGGCCGCGACCATCGCCTCGTTCGGCACCCTGGCCGTCGGCTACCTCGCCCGGCCGATCGGCGGCGTGATCTTCGGTCATTTCGGCGACAAGTTCGGCCGCAAGAACATTCTCATCATCACGCTGCTGATCATGGGCGGCGTCAGTTTCCTCATCGGGCTGTTGCCCACCCAGGAGACGATCGGCATGGCCGCCCCGATCCTGCTCGTGACGCTGCGGATCATCCAGGGCTTCGCGGTCGGCGGCGAGTGGGCCGGCGCGGCGCTGATGTCAATGGAGCACGCGGCGCCGAAGGGTCGCGGGTTCGCCGCGAGCATCGTGGCGTCCGGCGGGCCGTCGGGCGCCGTCCTGGCCACCCTGGTGTTGACCGCCTTCTCCGTGCTGCCCGAGGAACAGTTCCTGGCCTGGGGTTGGCGGGTGCCGTTCCTGCTGTCCGCGATCCTGGTCGTCATCGCCTTCTTCATGCGGCTGCGGGTCACCGAGTCGCCGGAGTTCGTCGCCGCCCTGGAAAAGCAGAAGGCGCAGCGGGCCGCTGGGAACGCCACCGGGCCGAAGCCGAAGGCCCCCCTGTTCACCGTGCTGAAGCACTACCCGCGGCAGACCCTGGAGGCCGTCGTCGGCGGACTCGCGCCGCTGTTCATGCAGTCCCTGCTGGCCACCTTCATGCTCACCTACGCCGTGCAGGCCGGGCACGGCCGGACGTCGGCGCTGATCCTGGTCACCGTTGCCAACGCCATCCACATCCTGACCATCCCCGCCTTCGCCGCGCTGTCCGACCGGGTCGGTCGCAAGCCCGTCATGGTCGCCGGGGCGATCGTCGGTGCGGTGCTGGTGTTCCCGATCTTCGCCCTCGTCGGCCAGGGTTCCTGGGCGGCGCTGCTGCTGGCCTTCGTGCTCGGCAACCCGATCGTGCAGGCCCTGATGTACGGCCCGATGGGCGCCTGGATGAGCGAGAAGTTCCCGGCCGACTCCCGGTACACCGGGGTGGCGCTGAGCTACCAGGTGTCATCGACGCTGGGCGCCGGCCTGGCCCCGCTGGTCGCCACCGCGCTGCTCGCCTCCACCGGCGGCACCAGCATCGTGCCGATCGCGATCCTGTTCATCGTGCTGTGCGCGGTGTCCGGCATCACCTTCCTGTGCAGCAAGGAGACCGCCGGCGTCGAGCTGGAGCTGACCTCCAGGCACTGATCCGCCGGGGCCGCGGCCGGCGTCACACCTGTTCGAGCTCCGGCTCGGTCAGGGCGACGCCGGCCGCACCGGCGTCTGCGAACAAGGGCTCGCCCGGGTTGTCCGCCGCCGGCCCCGGGGCCGGGGCGACGGGTGCCGCCGGGCTCCCCGGCCCGGCCAGGTCGGGCAGCGGGGAGACCTGAGGTCCGGTCGGGCCCTGGTCGGCGTTCTCGTCGTTGTGCCCGACGCAGGTGTCGCCGGTCATCAACGCGACCTTGTCGGCCGGCACCTGACCTTCGATCGCCGCCTCCGACCGCCGCTCGTGGCCGACCTCGCCCGGCTCCTGCGCGGTCAGGAACCCGGTGGAGAACACCCGCAGCGAGCTGTCCGAGCCGGCGAAGTTCCGGACGATCGCCTCGGTGCGCTTGGCCCGCTTGTCGGCCAGGGTGCGGTTGAACTCCACCTTGCCGGTGTTGCTCGCCCGGCCGGTGATCTTCACGACCGACTCGCCGGTGTGCACGGTGTCCCGGACCTGCGGATCGTGGCCGAAGAACCAGTCCCTGATGGCCTTCTGGGCCGCCAGCTCGTCCTCGAACTGGTCCTTGGCCACCTTGAACGGGAAGAACTCGCCCGGCGGGCAGTCGATCTTCCGCGGCTCGGGCGGTAGCCCGAACAGCACGTTGACGGTGAACTGGCGGCCGGCCTTCGCCGGGTTCTCGCCGCCGGCCACGATCGTCGGCAGCTGGGTCACCAGTGCCGCGTTCGGCACGCCGTCCTGGGAGAAGCGCACCGGCGATTCCTCGGTCGCGCCGGTTCCGCTGACCACCTGGGCCGGGCCGGGCCCGACGGCGCGGACCTGCCCGTCCGGGCCCAGGAACACCATGGTCTTCATCGTGGACGTCGCCTGGCCCTGACCGCCGGCCGGCACCGGTTGGCTGCCCTTGCGGCACTTGTCCCGCAATTCCTTGAGCTTCTCGATCAGCTCGCCCAGTCGCTTGGAGATCTGTGCCCGTATCACCCGTGGGATGTCGGCGATCTTGGCGACCTGGCCCAGCCCCGGCACCTTCTTGAGCTTGTCGATGATGGTGTCGATGATCTTGACGATGGTCGGGTTCTTGTCCAGATTCTCCTTGAACTCGCGGATCTTGTTGATCAGCTCTTCGATGTTGGAGGACTTGCAGGCGGCCAGGATCTCTTTGGGCAGCAGGTCGATCGACCCGCCCAGCGCCGCCACGATCGGGATGCACGCACCCTGGACGAGCTTGGCCACCAGGAAGTCGAGGCCGGGCACCTGGATGCTGTCCTCGATGACGTCGGCGACGAATGCGCAGGTGCCGACCGTGGCGCCCTCGATCAATACCTTGCAGGCGTCGCACTCCTTGCCCGGCAGGGGACCTGGCGGCACCGGGCCGGTGCCCTTGCCGTGCCAGTTCGCGGTCACCGGCACGGTGAGGTTGGCCGACGCGGTGCGATCGGGCATGGTGAACGACGCGGAGTCGCCGCCGGCGAAGTTCAGGGCCCCGCCGCCGCCCTGGGCCGCGCCGGCCCGATCGGTCAGCGCGACGCTCGCGCCGGTCGTCGTCCAGTCGACCTGCATGTCCTGGCCGAGCGGGTCGGTCAGCCGTTGCAGCCGCACCGGCCCGGCCGCGCTCCGCGGCCCGGCGAGCTGGCGCTGCGGCGCCGGCTCGGACTCCTCGTCTACCGGTGGTCGACCGCCTATCGGTGGTCGATCGTTCGCCCGTTGAGCGGTGTCCGCCCGCTCCCGGTCGCCCGCGGCCGGTCCATCGGCGACCCGCTGCACCTCGTCCGCCTGCTGGTCCGTCCCGGCGTCCTCGGCCGGGTGCGTCGCCGCGTAGTCCGCGCGCTCCTGCGCCGAGCAGTCACAGGGGGTCGGTCCACACCGCTGGATCGCGACGGGTGCCCGGGTGCCCGTCCGCGGGGTTCGCCGCGCGACGTGCGCGGCGACGGCGGCGTTGCCCGCGGTCCGCTGCAATGCCAGGAGGGCGGCGGTGGTCGGCAGGGGTCCGGCGTGGGTCGCCGACCCGGGACGCCGCGGCCGGGGCCGCCGGTCCAGGTCGGGCGACGCGTCGAGGACGGCCAGTGCGGGCACGGCGGCTCCCTCCCGTGGCCGGGCCGGTCCTCCAGGTCGGGGCCGTGACCGGGGAGCCGGGCCGCCCGATCGCGGCGTGCTCCTGCCCGCGATTGTCGGCGGCGCACCGGTCGGGCAAAAGGGCGGGCCGGTCGGCCTGCCCGACCGGGCAACGGCACCGACCCGATCGGGCAGGTCGGGCTGCCCGGTCGGGCCACGCCCACCGGTACGACAAGAGCCACACCAGGGGTCGCCCGGTGTGGCTCTCGGTGAAGGTGCCGGCTCAGCCGCGGGCGGCGATCCGGGTCATCTCGCCGCGGGTGGTGACCTTGACCCGACCCCGGCCGGTCGGCTCACCGGCCCCCAGCTCGTGCGCGTCCAGTCGGTCCCAGCCGGCGAAGTCGGTCACCGGCAGACCCTTGCCGGCCAGCAGGGCGTCGACATCGGCGTGGTTCCGGTGCGGCGCCGGGGCGAGGTCGGGGGCGTCGGACAGCAGGTGCGCGATGGTCTCGGCGGCGTCGGACTTGGTGTGCCCGATCAGCCCGACCGGGCCGCGCTTGACCCAGCCGGTCGCGTACAGGCCCGGCATCTGCTCGCCGTCCAGGTCCAGCACCCGGCCGGCGTCGTTGGGCAGCACCAGCCGGAACGTGTCGAACGGCAGGTCCTCGATGGCCTCGGAGCGGTAGCCGACCGCCCGGTACACCGCCTGCACGTCCCAGTCGGTGAATTCGCCGGTGCCACGGACGTTGCCGTCGCCGGTGAGTTCCTGACGCTCGGTGCGCAGACCGGCGACCGAACCGTCGGTGCCCACGATCTCCACCGGGTTCTCCAGGAAATGCAGGTGGATCCGGCGGTGCGGACCCGGCTTCGGGTCGCGCATCGCCCAGTCGGACAGCACGTCCACCACCATCCGCAGCGACTTGCTCCGGGACAGGGCCGCCTCGGACTCCTCGTCGAACTCCATGCCCTCGGGGGCGACGACCACCTGCACGTTGGGGGAGTGGTCGAGCTCGCGCAGCTCCACCGGAGTGAACTTGGCCTGGGCCGGGCCGCGGCGGGCGAACATGTGCACGTCCGTGATGGTCGAGTCGGCCAGCACCGCGTGCACGTGCGGCGGGATGTCCGTGGACAGCAGCTCGTCGCCGGTCCGGGCGAGCATCCGGGCCACGTCGAGGCCGACGTTGCCGACGCCGATCACCGCGACGGAGCACTGCCGGGACAAGTCCCAGATCTGCTCCCGGTCCGGATGCGAGTCGTAGAAGGCGACGAAATCGGCGGCGCCGTGGCTGCCGGCCAGGTCCTCACCCGGGATGCGCAATGAGCGGTCACGCTCGGCGCCGGTCGCGAAGATGATCGCGTCGTAGTAGTGCCGCAGCTCGTCGACCTTGACGTCGACGCCGACGTGCACGTTGCCGATGAAGCGGATCCGGTCCTTCTCCAGCACCCGGTGCAGCGCGACGATGATCGCCTTGATCCGCGGGTGATCGGGGGCGACGCCGTAGCGGATCAGCCCGTACGGGGTGGGCAGCCGGTCGAATATGTCGACCGAAGCCTCGGGGTCCTTGGTGGTCAGGATATCGGCGGCGTAGATCCCGGCCGGACCGGCGCCGACGACGGCGACGCGAAGGGGCGATGTCATGCGGCTCTCCAGATCTAAGTTAGGTAACCCTTCCATGGTAAACAGCGCACGCCTCGCGATGAACCGCAAGTGATCAAGGTCGCAGCGGCGCAACCCGGTCGGTCAGGCTGCGGGAGGATCAAACGCACCGTCGGGAAGCACGTCCGGAACACGCCGCACGTCCCGGGTGAGCAGCGCCAGGTCGTTGACCGCGGCGTGCCCGACATCTTCCGGCGCGACCCGGTGCCGTACGTCCGGGAAGAAGTAGAACATCAGGTGCTACTTTGCGGAGGTGAAGGCTGGCGAGACGGTCGAGGTCACCGAGCGGGGGCGGCTGGTAGCCATGCTGGTCCCGCCGACCCCACAGCAGAGCGCACGCGACCGGCTCATCGCTGAGGGCAGGTTGATCCGCGCGAAGGAGCCGGGGGGCCTCGCCGCATTGCCTCCGCCCATCGAGGGCTCTTTCGGCACCGCGGCCATCCTGGATGAGCTTCGAGCAGACCGGCTGTGATCGATGACTCCGACCACCGGCCGGCGAGATCCAGCCGCGCGACGTCGGGTCGAGTGCACCAAAGACGTTCGGCTGGGCCGTCGATGGGCGTCTTTGGTTCATTCGATCCCGGACCGGCGTAGAGCCCCGGGACCGGCGCTGAGCCGCTCGAGGGTTCGGCGGACCAGTGCGACGACCTGTCCGGGCTCGTCGGCGATCTGCCGCGGCGTGAACCGCAGCACGACGTAACCATGGTCGGTGAGCTGGTTCTGCCGGCGGTGGTCGCGGTCGTGCTGGTCCGGCGTGCTGTGGTAGCGCCGTCCGTCCACCTCCACCACCAGCTTGATCTCGTCGAACAGCACGTCCGGATGGCGCCGCTCTCCGCCCAGG
>DATDBV010000396.1:0-4088 GCA_036524715.1 Nakamurella sp.
ATACTTGACCCTACCGGCAAATCCGTTAAAGCACCGGACGCCCCGGGAACGTACTTTCGACACCAGGCCAGCGCGAACATGATTGAAACCATCGACGGACGATGGGTCCTCGCATTGGGGACGGATGATTGGTCCCAGACAATGCTGAGGGCGGCGGCCCTGGCAGCAGCCCTCCTCGTCGCATCATCGTTCACATTCCCAGAGCCTGAGACCGGATGCTCGGATGTCGGTTGTGAATACACGCTGACTGAAGCCTAACGGTCAGCGCGGAACGACCCGGTCTCGGATTCCGACGACAACGCCAACGACGTCACCACTGAGGACATGACAGATCCTTGTCCGTGGATAGTGGTGGACACTGCGGGACCAAATTCATCGTGGTGGGAAGGCAACGACCCATCGGCCGGACACATTGAACTCAACAAATGCGCTCCGAATGATGGCACCGGCCCGGGCGTCGGATTGCTGCAGACCCGATTCGTACCGAACGCTCTGCCGGACACGGTGAACGCCCCTCCCCCGGATCCAGCAGTACTCGCTCGACAAGCAATTGGGCGGCTCGTTGTGCCGAAGCCGACGATCGGCGTGGGTCCCGATCGCGAGAAGCTGGCAGTTCAGCTCTGGACCTGGCTCTGGGTCGACGATGCGCCACCGGCTTCCGTGACCGTGACCTTGAGTGGCGTTTCCGTGACGGCGAACGCGACCTTGACATCCACAACATGGTCACTTGGGGAACCGGCAAGTACCGACAGCGGATACCGACCCGGTCCGCCTGTGACCGTGACCTGCACCGGCGCGGGCACGCCGCCACCCCCGGGATATGACTGGAAGGCCGAGCCGCCTTGCGGCCACATGTTCAAATGGCGTTCGCTCAAGGTGCGCACCGATGGCACCGGCAAATGGCCGGTCACCGCAACGACGACGTGGAACGTCAACTGGCAGTCGAATACGGGTTTATCCGGGTCCGACAGCCTGACGGCGACGAATTCCGACGCATTTGACATTGGCGAGTATCGGATCGTCCTCTTCCAAGGCCTCGGGGGCTGATTTCACACAGGAAGCCATCAGTCATCAGCGCCGGCAACTCGCCACGCGTTTCAATATCCTTTGCGCGATCGAGTCACCGCGATGACCAGCACGCAGGTGACGCCCACCCCCGCAGCGGGTCCTGTCCCTGAGCACCGTCATCAGTCGATGCCCGACATCACGCCGGAGCACGCGGCCGGCGAGGGCGTGATCAAGCCCGACTACGACGACCGCCTGACCAACGAGGACCTGGCCCCGCTACGCAAGCAGACGTGGACCTCGTACAACTTCTTCGCGTTCTGGATGTCCGATTTGCACAGCGTCGGCGGCCACATCACCGCTGGCAGCCTGCCTGTTCGCGCTCGGTCTGGGCCGCCTGGCAGGTGCTGGTCGGCATGCCATCGTCTACTTCCTGTGCAACATGGTGGCCCGCCCGTCGCAGGCGACCGGCACGCCGTACCCGGTGGCCTCGCGCATCTCGTTCGGCGTCCTGGGCGCGAACATCCCGGCCATCATTCGCGGCTTGAACGCAGTGGCGTGGTACGGAATCCAGACCTATCTCGCGTCGGTCGCGCTTGTGCTGCTGGCACTCAAGCTGTGGCCGACCCTGGCGCCCTACGCCGAGACCGCCAGTACGGCTTCGCGGAACTGTCGCTGCTGGGCTGGATCGGCTTCGGCATCATGTGGATCGCCCAGGCCGTCGTGTTCTGGGGCGGGGCATGGAGGCGATCCGCCGGTTCATCGACTTCTGCGGTCCCGCCGTCTGTGTGGTGATGTTCGCGCTGGCCATCTACCTGGTCGTCGATGCCGGTTGGGAGAACATCGACTTCAACCTGGCCGAGGGCGGCCTGACCCTCACCGGCTGGGCGGTGATCCCCGTGCTGCTATCCGCGATCGCGCTGGTGGTGTCCTACTTCTCCGGCCCGATGCTGAACTACGGCGACTTCGCCCCGTACGGCAAGACTTTCGGCGCGGTTCGCAAGGGCACTTCCTGGGCCCGCCGGTCACTTCCTGGCGTTCTCACTCTGGTCGTGGTGACCGCGGCGGCCACCCGGCCGGTGTTCGGCGAGCTGATCATCGACCCCGTGCATACCGTGGCCAAGCTGAACAACGTGTACGCCGTCATCCTCGGCGCGCTGACCTTCATGATCGCCACCGTCGGCATCAGCATCGTCGCCAACTTCGTCTCGCCGACGTTCGACTTCTCCAACGTCAACCCGCAGAAGATCTCCTGGCGGATGAGCGGCATGATCGCCGCGGTCGGCTCGGTGCTGATCACCCCGTGAACCTGTACAACTCACCGGAGACCATCCAATACACGCTGGACACCCTGAACCCGACGATGGGACCGGCGTCGATCGAGAGCCACTACGGCCTGGGAGTTGGCCCACCGATCCGGCATGTCCGGCTTCTGCCGGAACGTGCGGGCCCGCGAGATCCCGGTGCTGGACCCGGATATCCCCGGATCGACGGCCCTGCAGACCATCGCTCACGAGTGCAAGCGCGCCGTCGAGGACGACGCGGTCGACGCGATCGTGCTGGGTTCCCGCCATGAGCATCGGCCCAGCCGTCCATCGCCACGGCACCGCTGGGGGCGGACAATGACCGGATGGCCCCAACCCCGGTGAGCGGTCCCGATCCGGCCCGACGCGACACCACATCGTCGCCCCTGATGGCGATCCTGCGGGCGGAACGCGCCGGACTGTCCCAGCAGGCGATCCTCACCGAGCTGCGCCGGGCCATCCTGTCCGGCGACGTCGCCCCCGGCAGCCCGGTCCCGGTCGACGAGGTCGCCGACCTGTTCGGGGTCAGCCGCATCCCGATCCGCGAATCGCTCAAGACCCTGATCGGCGAGGGCCTGGTCGACCACCAACCCCGCGCCGGCTATACGGTTGCCCGGCTCACCGCGCAGGAGTTCCGCGAGCTGTACGTCGTCCGAGGCGTGCTGGAGATCGCCGCGCTGTCCGCGGCGATCGACTCGGCCGGGCCGGACGACGACCGGGTCGCCGCCGAGACGCTGGACGCCCTGGACCGGGCCATTCGCGACCAGGATTACCGCGCCTACCAGCGGGAGAGCAGGCACTTCCACCTGGCGCTGGCCGCGCCGTGCCGGATGCCCCGGCTGATGCACATGATCGAGCTGGTCTGGAACATCACCGAGCCGATCCAGCCGATGGCGCACATCCGGCAGCGGGACCGCGACGAGTTGCACGCCGAGCACCGCGAGATGCTCGACGCATTCACCGCCCGCGACCGCACCCGGCTGCTGCGCATCACCCGGCAGCACCTGGACGAGCTCGAGAGCACGGTGTCCGACCTGTCGGCCACCGACCTGTTCGACTCGTCCGGCGGGTGACCGGTCGGTCCGGTCAGCCGGTGCCCACCAGCTCACCCGTCGGCACGGCCGCTTCGTCGTCGGGCTGACTCCACGGGTCGTCGTAGTCCGGCTCCGGCGGGAACTCCTGCCCGAGATCGGCCAGACCTGCCGGCTCCCCATTGGGCGAACCCGCAGGCAACGCACCGCCGGGTGGCTGCGCCTGGGCGCCGAACGCGTCCGGCTGCTTGCGGGCGATCCGACTGCCCACCCGGGCCACGTCGAGCCCGACTGTGTCCGCCTTGACCTCGGTGAAATACTGGGTGGCGCCGTCCTTCTCGAAGCGGCGAGTGGCGATCCGGCCGACGACCACCACGGGGTCACCCTTGCGGATCGTCGCGACGACCGCGGACGCCAGCGAGCGCCAGCAGATCACCCGTACCCCGAACTCGTCCCCATCCACCCACCCCTGACCGTCGCGGTCGAACCGTCGCTCGGTCGCCACCACCCGGAAGGTCACCCGGTCGCCGGTCGCTCCCGACGACAGCAGCGGGTCCGTGCCCGCGCGCCCGACCAGCGTGATCGACGCTGCATGACTCATGTGTTCGCCCCTCGGTCGTGGGCCGGACCGGGTGGTCCGGCGGCTACCGACGACGCTGCCAGCAGACGGTCGCCGCGACCACCGGCATTCTAGGAATGTGGATGGAATTCGGACATGTGGACAAACGCCGGGTTCAGTCGGCGGGCG
>DATDBV010000397.1:0-3056 GCA_036524715.1 Nakamurella sp.
GTGCTCGGCGTCATCGCTCCTCCAGGGTGTGGACGCGGTCGCCGGTGATTCCGACGACGTGAATGGAATGGCTATCGGATTCCCTGACGCCGGTCGTCGTGGTCCCGGTCCGGCCGTCGACGCCGAGGTGGTCGGGGGACCACCGCGGACCGACCCGGCGCACGCGGGCGCGCCGGCCGGACAGGAACGACCCCGCGGTGACCCCGATGATCAGCGCTGCCGCCAGCCCGATGACGCGCCAGTCCACCCCAGTGGCGAACAGCAGCACTGTCCCGTCGTCCACCACGGTCGTCGGCGAGGTCTGCGAGGATGATGGTGACGGGGACGTCGTCGTCTCGGTCGCGCTGGTGATATCGGTCGGACCGGCGGTTGTGCTCTCGCTCGAGGTCGGCGGTTCCTCGGTGGTCGTCGGGTCGGTCGTCGTCGGTTCGGTCGGCGTCGGCAGCTCGTCCCCGGCCGGCTTCGGCGAGGTGGGGGCCGGCTCCTGGCACCACAGCCGGACCTCGGTGCCGGGAGGTTTCCAGGCGCCCGCGCCCGGATCCTGGCGGAAGACGGTTCCCTTGGTGTCGCAGGCAACAGGGACGAACCCGGCGCCCTTCAGGGTTTCGGCCGCGTCGCCGCCCGCCTGGCCGACCAGGTCGGGAACCTGGACGAGTTCCGGCTCGGCGGGTGACAGGTACAGGACCACCGAGGAGCCGATCGGGACGACGGCGCCGGCCTTCGGGTCCTGGGCCTGGACGGTCTGCCGGTCGTCGGTCGGCTCCGGGTCGGGCGCGCCCTCCAGGCCGTCCTTTTTCAGGGATTCCTCGGCCGCGGCGGCGGTCGCGCCCACGACATCGGGCACCGTGACGCCGATCTCCAGCCCACCGGTCCAGGACCAGGGCGTGACCAGTTCGATGCCGCCGCCGCATCCGGGGTGGCAGACTTCGACTTCGGCACTCCCGGGGGCGTGCCACGCGGGAACCTGGAACGACCCGTGCACCACCCCGCCCTTGTCGACCGAGCAGGCGGCGTCCAGGGACTTGCCGTCGAGCCGAACCTCGCACCCGCCCGCCTCCTCAACGCCGGAATCTCCGTTGAACTTGACGCTGTTCCCGGCGGCGGCGAGGGTCGGCGACAGGGTGATCGCCGGTGCGACCCGCGCGCCGACGGAACTCCCGCCGAGCATCACGGCGGCGACGTGATGAGGAACACGAGCGCGGTCGCCCACGAGCGAGTTCGCATCGTCTACCCCCCCGGGAGCGCGAAGTTGTCGCTACGTGGATCGATGGTCACGCTCCGCGGACCGATTTGTCCAACTATTTCCGATCACGGCGCTTTCTGGACGCCCGGGCGATGGGGGGCGACGACGGTCTGATGCTGACGACCGTCGCGCAGAGCTGGTGGGCCTGCTGACGGAATAGCGGCAACCGTGCCGGCCTGCGGCACAGTCAGGTGACGCGGCGTCAATCAGACGGTCCATCGACGGCATGCTCGCCGGGATGGTCGTTGTGCGGCCGTAGGTGATCGGCCGAGGGCCGCCTGGCCAGTAGGTCGACCTGCGCCGGGTCGGCGGAGGTCGGGAACAGGATCAGCTCGTCCGCCCCGGTGGCCGCGAAGGCGTCAACGAGGAGCGGATCCCGGCCGCGTCGTTGCAGGCGTGATCCGCTGGGCGTAATGGCCGGCGAAACCGTAGTAGTCGCCGAGGGTTCGGGTCGCCTGGTCGGCCGCGGCGGGCCGAGGGCGAAGTAACCCAGCGCGATGGTCCGGGGCGCCTCCACCCGCTGTGCCTGCGGAAGTTCGGCAGGCGTGGGGCGTGCTGATCCTCCGCGGCTGGCGCGGGCCGGACGCCAGTTCGACCGCCAGACGGTGCCTGCAGAGGCGAATCCGGCCAGGGTGGCGCGTCATTCGGGTCAGGGAACAACCCGCCCCGGTGAAGCCCACCGGATTCAACTCGTCAGCTCGCCCGCGCATGTTCGTCGGCACCCCCGATGCCGGACGCCCCGCGCCGGTCGTCTCTTGAGCGACGGTCAACAAAAAGGTCACAGGCGATCACCGCGCAGTCCAGCCCGGCCGGGTTGGCGATGACGATCCGGACGGGAAGTGCTTGAGGGCTGAGTTTCAGATCGGCGATGACCTGCTCGACGATGGCGTGGTCCCAGTGGTGGGCCTCGGCGGTCAGCATCGGTTCGGTGCTGCCGGTGAAGACCGCGTGGATGGCACCCGCGGAGATCGAGGCGGTGACCCAGGAGCTGGGTCGGTCTGGCCAAGGTCCTCGCGCCGGCCGAGTCTGGAGAACGGCTCGACGTCGACGAGTCCTTGTACATCAAGAAGTGTACGAGCCGGCGAAACGCCTGGTGAGAGCCAACACTGCCTTGGGGGCTTGTGCGTGTCCTTGTGGGAATTGAACGCGACCATCCAGCCGAAAGTCGGCTTGCGAGCCGAGTGTGCGGGCTCTGGCGGTATGGTAGTCGGTATGGCAACGACGATGAAGGTGACGGTGACGCTGCCGGTGGAATCCGTGGATGCGATCCGCCGGCTGGTGGCGGACGGCAACGCCGACAGCGTCAGCGGGTTCGTTCAGCACGCCGTGCGAGTGTCGCTGGACGATGTCGCCGGATGGGGGGCGCTCCTCGGACAGGCGCTCCTGGACAGTGGGGGCGCGATGACCAGCGAGGAGCAACAGTGGGCCGATCAGGTCCTGGGAGGGGCCGGCTCGGCGGGGACCGCGGCGTGAGTCCCGGCGTCACACTGGACGCCGGGCCCTTGATCGGACTGGACCGCGCCGACCGGAGGGTGATCGTCCTGCTCGTCCGGGCGGACCAGACCGGCGCACCCGTCATCGTCCCGGCCAGCGCGCTCGCCCAGGCGATCCGTGACCCGGCCCGGCAGGCCCGGCTCGCTCGGCTGCTGCGACAGCCACGGACCGACGTCGCACCGCTCGACCGCGTGGACGCCACCAACGTAGGACGCCTACTCGCCGCCAGCGCCACCAGCGACATCGCCGACGCCCACGTCGTCATCTGTGCCCGCCGATCCGGTACCGGAGTCGTCACCAGCGACCCGGACGACCTGCG
>DATDBV010000398.1:0-23143 GCA_036524715.1 Nakamurella sp.
CGACCAGCACCGCCCCCTCGTCCGCGGTCAACCGGGCGGAGACCACCAGCATCCCGTCGTCGTCGTAGAACCAGCGGGCCTTGCGCCGCTCGGTCGGGGGTTTGTCGGGGCGTTCGGTCCTGCGGTACCCGCGGACCACCCTTTCCAGCTGGGCCGCCGAATGCACCAGGCCCTGCTCCAGCAGCGTCGTCTCGTCCACCCGATCCGCGACCCGGGTCACCGCCCGCACCTTCGAGTACGACAACTTCCCCTGCGCGAACGCCTCCCCGATCAACGGCAACCCGGTCAGCGCGGTCGCGACCCGCACGTACTCCCGCGCCGCGCCCGGCCCCACCGAACACGACCAGGACAGCCAGTTCGCCGCCGACCGCATCCCCCACTGCACCCACCCCTTGCGCCGGTTGAACTCGGCCACCAACGCCAACCACTCCCGCGTCTCGGCCGCCAACCGCGCCGCCATCGAGGTGATCCGCCCCTCCAACACCGCCAACGACTCCACCGGCTCGTCGTCGTTGCGCGACTCGGCGTCGGCCGGGCCGTCCCCCGGTGGCGACCCGGCGAGCGGGTTCGGGAACCACTCGTCACCCACCGGCCCGCGGCGCGGCGCGCTGCGCCACATTGCCAGCACGTCGGCATCGGTCAACCCGGCAGTCAACTCACCGGCCAGATCCGTCATCCCCGACCACCCTCGACTCCACCGCCGGACCGTCCCGAACGGGTGTCCACACGCTAACCGCGGGGTCCGACAGTGCCCGAAATGCGGCTTTCTGCGCCCAATGACGTTTCCGCGGGAATGGCTCCGGGCCGACCAACGGGTCGGCCGGGAGTGGGAGATCATCATCCCGGTATGCCGACCGAAAGGCCCGACGATGACCAAGTACGAGAAATGGGAGGCGGCCACCACTCGGCCGCTGGACATCCTCGGCCTGCTGTTCCTGATCGACTTCGTGGCCGGTCGCCTGGTGCCCGCCGGCCCGCCGTGGTGGCAACCGTCGCTGACGATCATCTCGGGCCTGGTCTGGGTGGCGTTCGTCATCGACTACGTCGTCCGGCTGGCCCTGACGTCGAAGCGGTGGGACTTCGTCCGCAGCCATCCGCTGGACCTGGTGATGGTGCTGGTGCCGATGCTGCGGGTGCTCCGCGCGATCCTGCTGCTCCGCCGGTCATTCAGGAACATCTCCACCGAACGCATCGCCGGCTCCCTGCTGGCGATCGTTGGGATCATCGTGGTGGCCGGCGCGATGTTGGAGTACGCGGTGGAGCACAACGCGCCCGGCGCGACGATTACCACCGTCGGCACCGCGTTCTGGTGGGCGATCGTCACCACCACCACGGTCGGCTACGGCGACACCTATCCGGTGACCCAGGCCGGCCGGCTCATCGCCTCGGTGATCATGCTGGTCGGCATCGGCCTGATCGGCACGGTGTCGGCCACCGTCGCCTCCTGGTTCGTCAAGCACAAGCCCAGCAAGGATGGCAATGGCGGCGAGCCCCCGGATGTCGGCGCGGCGATCGCTGCGCTGAACCAGCAGCTGCGCGAGCTGACCGCGCAGCAGGCCGAGCTCCAGCGGTCGATCGACCGGCTCGGTCTTGACGGGCGGGACCCGCGCCGATAAGTTGTGTCTCCAAACAAATCCGTGAACGGAGTGCCGAATGCCACTGGTCGCCGGGGTCGATTCATCGACCCAGAGCTGCAAGATCGTCATCGTCGACGGCGACAGCGGCCAGGTGGTGCGCACCGGCCGGGCCGCCCATCCGGCCGGCACGGCGGTCCCGCCGGCCGCCTGGTGGGCGGCTCTGCAGGAGGCGATCGTCGGAGCAGGCGGGCTGGACGATGTCGCGGCAATCTCCGTCGCCGGTCAGCAGCACGGCCTGGTGGCGCTGGATCGGCACGGGAACGTCATCCGGGACGCGTTGCTGTGGAACGACACCCGCAGCGCGGCGGCCGCTCGGCAGCTGATCGAGGAGGTCGGCGCGCAGGACTACGTGGAACGGACCGGGGTGGTGCCGGTCGCCTCCTTCACCGCGACCAAGCTGCGCTGGCTGCGCGACGCCGAGCCGGAGAACGCCGCGAAGGTGGCTGCCGTGGCGCTGCCCCACGACTGGCTGACCTGGCGGCTCCGGGGCTTCGGGCCGGTAGGGGAGAGCGCCCTGGGACCCGACCTCGACGAGCTGGTGACGGATCGATCGGACGCCAGCGGCACCGCCTACTGGTCGCCGACGACCGGCGACTACGACCGTGATCTGCTCGTGCGTGCGCTCGGTCACGACGCCGTGCTGCCCCGGGTCCTCGGGCCGGGTGAGTCCGCGGGCAAGGCGGGGCACCTGGTGGTCGGACCAGGGGCCGGCGACAACGCGGGGGCCGCGCTGGGGCTGGGGGCGACCGAGGGCGACTGCGTGGTGTCCATCGGCACCAGCGGCACCGTCTTCGCGGTCACCCCGGAACCGGCGCGGGACGCCACCGGGACGGTCGCCGGGTTCGCCGACGCGAGCGGGGTGTTCCTGCCGCTGGTGGCCACCTTGAATGCCGCTCGGGTGCTGGATGCGATCGCCGGGCTGCTCGGCGTGGACCATGGCGGGCTCGCGGAGTTGGCCCTGCAGTCCAAGCCCGGCGCGGGCGGAGCGGTCCTCGTTCCGTACTTCGAGGGTGAGCGCACGCCGAACCTGCCCCATGCCAGGGCCTCGCTCACCGGACTGACCCTTGCGTCCACCACCCGGCCGCACGTGGCCAGGGCCGCGGTGGAGGGCATGCTGAGCGGCCTGGCCGACGGCCTTGATGCGGTGGTACGGCAGGGCGTGCGGCCCGGTCGAGTTCTGCTGATCGGTGGCGCCTCGCTCAACCCGGCTGTGCAGGCAGTGGCCGCACAGCTGTTCGAGGTGCCGGTGGTCGTGCCTACTCCGGGCGAGTACGTCGCCATGGGTGGCGCCGTTCAGGCGGCCTGGGTGCTCACCGGCGAGCGTCCGGCGTGGTCGGTGGACTCGGCCGCCGAACTCACGCCCGACCCCCAGCCGGTGATCCGGGAACAGTACGCGGCCGCGAGGTCCGCCTACTGAGCGGTCTGGACTTGGGCCGATTCGATCAGGGCGCGGACGGCGGCGCGGTAGTCATCGAACGGCGGCTGCCCGTCGACGGACTGCTGCATCACCATGCCCTGGACCAGCGCCATCATCACCGGGGCGAGTCGGTCGGGGTGCACCGACAGCTGGTTGCCCGCGTCCACCCACCGGTGCATCGCCTGGCCCAGGACGGTCCGCAGCTCGTCGAGCACCTTGCGCGCCACGTCGTTGACCGCCGGGTTGCGGGATGCCTCCGACCAGACCGACAACAACAGCGGGAACAGATCCGCCGGCGCCTGGGCGCGGGCCAGGACCGGTTGCTCGACCAGGAAACCGACGATCTCGGCCGGGCTCGGGGGTGGGTCCTGGGCGACGAACGCGACCAGTCGTTCCTCGATCCCGGCGAACACTCCGCTGGCGACGGCCACGATGATGTCGTCTTTGGACCGGAAGTACAGGTAGACGGCGCCGGCCGAGAGGCCCGCCTCGGTGATCACGTCCGACATCGATGTGGCATGGAATCCCTCGCGGGCAAAGCATTTCCACGCGGCCTGCAGGATCTGGTCGCGGCGGGCGGCGCGATGTGCATCGGAGACCTTCGGCATCGGTCCAATATAAACCGAATAATCGTTCTTGACGCGCTGGCGGGTCGGGCGTAGCGTTCTCCACAAGAAAAACGAATGATCCTTCGGAGGAGGAGACCATGGCTCAACAGCAGGTGACATGGCGGATCGAGGCGCGCCATGCGGTCGGGCTTGTCCTGGCGGTGACGGCCGGGCTGACGCTGGCGTTGGCGCTGTTCGTCGGGGTGGCCGTGAACAGCGCCCCGAACGGGGTGCGCCTGGCGGTCGCCGGCCCACCGGCCGCGGCCGACCAGATCGCCTCGGAGCTGGCCGCGGCGGCCGGACCGGATGCGTTCGAGGTCACCACGGTGTCCGGGGCGGACCAAGCCGAGGCAGCATTGCGGGAGCGGACCGCCGACGGCGCCATCGTGATCGGGCCGGGCGGGCCGACCGTGCTGGTGGCCACCGCCGGCTCACCGGCCATCAGCCAGTTGCTGACCACCGCCGCATCGACCCTCGGAGCGGATGCGTCCGCGGCGGTGCCGGTGATGGACGTGGTGCCGCTGACGCCGCAGGACAGCCGCGGCGCCGGCCTGCCGGCCGGATCCCTGCCGATGGTGCTGGCCGGGCTCGCCCTGGGCGCCGCCGCGGCGCTGAGCCTGCGGAACCGTTGGGTGTTGCTCGGCGCGGTCGTCGGTGGAGCGATCGCCATCGGCCTGTCGTTCGCCGGCGTGTTGGCCTGGTTGGGCGTGACGGACGGCGCCTACCTGGCGGTTTCGTCAGCGATCGCGCTGACCGTGGCGGCGTCCGCGCTGGTCGTCGCCGGGGCCACCCGTCTGATGGGGCCGGCCGGTGTCGCGGTCGGTGCGCTGTTGCTGATGATCATCGGCAACCCGCTGTCCGGCATCGCCTCCTCGCCGCGGCTCCTGCCGGCGCCGTGGGGTGAGGTCGGCCAATGGCTGCCCACCGGTGCGGGCGGCACCCTGCTGCGGACCGTGGCCTACTTCCCGGACGCCACGATCGGCTTCCCGGTGTGGGTGCTGCTGGGCTGGGCGGTGCTGGGGCTGACCGGGGTTCTGCTTGGCCGCCCCCGGGTAGCCGGATCCGCGCCCGTGGACCGGCCCGCCGCGCTGGTGCCCAGCCTCGATTAGCGCGCGAACGCCGCCGCGATCACCGCCTGCTGCTCCACTTCGTGCACCTTCGCCGACCCGGCCGACGGCGCGGCCATCGCCCGACGCGATATCCGCTGGATCCCGGTCAGCCGGGGCAGCATCTCCGGCAGCGCCAGTGCCAGGAAGGTCCAGGAGCCCTGGTTCGCCGGTTCCTCCTGCACCCAGCGGAAGTCCAGTACGTTCGGGTACGACTCCAGCACGTGCAGCAGCTTGCGCCGCGGCACCGGGTAGATCTGCTCCAACCGGACGATCGCGGTGTCGGTGATGTCGTGCGCCTTGCGGTAGGCGTCCAGCTCGTAGTAGAGCTTCCCGCTGGTCAGCAGGACCTTCTTGACGTGCAGCGGGGCGATGGACGAGTCGGCGATCACCGACTCGAACTTGCCCTGGGTGAAGTCCTTCACCGAGGAAACGGCCGCCTTGTTGCGCAGCATCGACTTCGGGGTGAACACCACCATCGGCCGGTGCACGCCGTCCAGCACGTGCCGGCGCAGCAGGTGGAAGTAGTTGGCCGGGTTGGACGGCACCGCGATCGTCATCGAGCCCTCCGCGCACAGCTGCAGGAACCGCTCGATCCGGCCGGAGGTGTGATCGGGGCCCTGGCCCTCGTGCGCGTGCGGCAGCAGGAGCACCACGCCGGACTGCTGCCCCCACTTGGCCTCGCCGGAGGACAGGTACTCGTCGATGACCGACTGGGCGCCGTTGACGAAGTCGCCGAACTGCGCCTCCCAGAGCACCAACGCATCCCGGTTGGCCACCGAGTAGCCGTACTCGAAGCCCAGCGCCGCGTACTCGGACAGGGCCGAGTCGTAGATCAGCACCCGGCCCTGCTCGTCCGACAGATGTTGCAGAGGAAGGTATTCCGCGCCCGTATGGCGATCGATGAGGGCGGAGTGGCGTTGCACGAAGGTGCCGCGGCGGGTGTCCTGGCCGGACATCCGGACCAGCCGGCCCTCCACCGCGATCGAGCCGAGGGCCAGCAGCTCGCCGAACGCCCAGTCGATCCCGCCCTCGCGGGCCATCTCGGCCCGTCGCTGCAGCACCTGCTTGACCCGTGGATGCGGGGTGAAGCCCTCCGGGAATTCCAGCGCCACATCGGCGATGCGTTCCAGCACCTGCTGGCTGATCCGGGTCTCCACCCGCGGCGGGATCGGCTGCTCGGCCTCCACAGACGGCGAGGGCGCGACCACCGCCCGCTCCAGGTCGCGGACCTCGTTGAACACCCGCTCCAACTGGGTGTGGTAATCGCGCAGGGCTTCCTCGGCGTCCTCGGGCGTGATGTCACCCCGGCCGATCAGCGCCTCGGTGTAGATCCGCCGAACGGACCGCTTGCCGTCGATGATCTGGTACATCAGTGGGTTCGTCATCGACGGGTCGTCGCCCTCGTTGTGCCCACGGCGGCGGTAGCACACCATGTCGATGACGACGTCCCGACCGAACGTCTGCCGGTACTCCACGGCCAGCCGGGCGACCCAAACTGCGATCTCGGGGTCGTCGCCGTTCACGTGGAAGATCGGTGCCTGGATCATCTTGGCCACGTCTGTGCAGTACTCGCTGGACCGGGACGACTCGGGCGCGGTGGTGAAGCCGACCTGGTTGTTGATGATCACGTGCATGGTGCCGCCGGTGCGGTAACCGCGCAGCAGCGACAGGTTCAGCGTCTCGGCGACGACGCCCTGGCCGGCGAACGCGGCATCACCATGGATGGCGATGGGCATCACGCTGTAGCCCTCTTCGCCCAGGTTGAGCATGTCCTGCTTGGCCCTGGCGACGCCCTCCAGCACGGGGTCGACGACCTCCAGGTGGGACGGGTTGGCACACAGGGTGACGTCGACCTGACCTTCGCCGAACGGGCGGATGTACTTGCCCTCGGCGCCCAGGTGGTACTTCACGTCGCCGGAACCGTGCGCCTGCCCAGGGTCCATGTTGCCCTCGAACTCGCGGAAGATCTGCGAATAGGGCTTGCCGACGATGTTGGCGAGCACGTTGAGCCGGCCGCGGTGTGCCATGCCGATGACGACCTCGTCCATGCCGTACTCGGCCGACTTGTTCAGCGCGGCGTCCAGCAGCGCGATGACCGTCTCGCCGCCCTCCAGGGAGAACCGTTTCTGCCCGATGTACTTGGTCTGCAGGAACGTCTCGAAGGCTTCGGCGCTGTTCAGCCGGCCCAGGATGTACTTTTGCTCCTCCACCGGGGGCTTCTCGTGCATGACCTCGACCCGCTGCTGGATCCACCGTCGCTGCGCCGGGTCCATGATGTGCATGTACTCGATGCCGACGGTCCGGCAGTAGGAGTTGCGCAGCACGCCCAACACGTCGCGCAATTTCATGAAGTCGCGGTCGTTGAAGCCGCCGACGGCGAACTCCCGGTCCAGATCCCACAGGGTCAGGCCGTGCGAGAGCACGTCCAGGTCAGGGTGTCGGCGTTGCCGGTAGTTCAGCGGATCGGTGTCGGCCATCAGATGACCGCGGGTGCGGTAGGCGTCGATGATCTCCAGTACCCGCGCGGTCTTGTCGATCTGCCCGTGCCGGCCGGCGCCCAGATCCTGCACCCAGCGGACCGGCTCGTAGGGCAGCCGCAGTGAGGTGAAGACGTCGTCGTAGAACTGGTCCTCGCCGATCAACAGCTGGTGGATGCGGCGCAGGAACTCGCCGGACTCCGCACCCTGGATGACCCGATGGTCGTAGGTCGAGGTCAGCGTGATGATCTTGGAGACGCCCAGGTCGGCCAGCGTCTGGTCGGACGCTCCCTGGAACGCCGCCGGGTACTCCAGGGCACCAACGCCGATGATCGCCGACTGGCCCTCCATCAGCCGCGGCACCGAGTGGTTGGTGCCGATGCCGCCGGGGTTGGTCAGCGAGATGGTGGTGCCCTGGTAGTCCTCGGCGGTCAACTGACCCTGCCGGGCCTTGCGGACCACCTGCTCGTAGGCGCTCCAGAACTGGGTGAAGCTCATCGTCTCGGCGTTGCGGATCGGCACAACGACCAGATTCCGTCCGCCGCCCTTGCCGGGCAGGTCGATGGCCAGGCCCAGGTTCACGTGGGCCGGCGTCACCATGGCCGGCTTGCCGTTCACCTGGGAGAAGCTGCGGTTCATGTTCGGGTAGTCGCTGATCGCCCGGACGATCGCATACCCGATGAGGTGGGTGAATGAGATCTTGCCGCCGCGGTTCCGCTTGAGGAAGTTGTTGATGACGATGCGGTTGTCGGCCATCAGCTTGGCCGGGACAGCGCGCACCGATGTCGCGGTCGGCACCTCAAGCGAGGAGGTCATGTTCCTGACCACGGCGGCGGCGACGCCGCGCAGCGGGGTGGTGGTCAGCCCGTCCCCCTCGGCGTCGTGCGCGGCCTTCGCCGCCTTCGCCGCCTTGGCCGCCACCATGTCGTCCGGGGTCGCGGTGGTCGCCGGTCGCCGGGCCGGGGGCGGCGGGGCGTCGACGGTCTCCTTACCGCCGGCGCGGGCCGGTCGGGCGGGTGGCCGGGCGGTTGCGGTGGCGGTGGTAGTGGGCGGCGTGGTGGGCGTGGTGGTCGGTGCGGCCGTCCGCCGGGCGCGGGTGGGTGGCGGCGGAGGGGGCGGCGCAGCCGGGTTCGGGGCCGGTGCGCGTGCCGGTGCCGCTGCGGGCGGCGGTGCGGCGGGTGACTTGGCTGCGGCCCTGGCGGTCCCGTTGCTGGCCGTGACGTCGATCAGGGTGCTTGGCGCCTTGGCATCGGCGAAGAAGTCGCGCCAGATCGGGTCCACGCTTGTGGGATCGGCAAGGAACTGCTGATATTTCTCCTCGACGAACCAGTCGTTGGGGCCGAACTCTGGCGCTGCTGACGACACGGTCGATGTCCGCCTGTTCTGGATTGGTGGGCCGTTGCAGACCAGGCTAAACCTGCGGCCATCGGCAATGCTCAGGTATGTGACGTGGCGTCACCCACTTGACGGCGACTGTTCGGCGTACAGGCGGGCGTAGACACCGCCGCGCCGCAGCAGTTCACCGTGCTTGCCGGTCTCGGCCACCCGACCGTGTTCCATCACCACGATCCGGTCGGCGCGGGCCGCGGTGGTCAATCGGTGGGCCACGACCACGGTGGTGCGGCCCCGGGCGAGTCGGTCGGTGGCGGCCAGGACCGCACCTTCGGCGGCCGGATCCAGCGCCGCGGTCGCCTCGTCCAGCAACAGGATCTCCGGGTCGACCAGCTCGGCCCGGGCCAGCGAGATCAGCTGCCGCTGGCCGGCGGACAGGTTGCGGCCGCGCTCGTCGACCGGGTGACGGAAGCCATCGCTGAGCGCGCCGATGGCGTCCAGGGCTCCCACCGATCGGGCCGCCGCCTCCACCTGGGCATCGGTGGCGTCGGGCCGGCCGTAGGCGATGTTGTCCCGGACCGTTCCGATGAACAGGTGCGGCTCCTGCGGTACCACGCCGAGCCGGCGCCGGTACGCCCCGAGATCGAACCGCCGCAGGTCGGTGCCGGCCGCGGTGACCGATCCGGTGGTCGGGTCGTAGAACCGGGCGAGCAGCTTGACCAGGGTCGACTTGCCGGCGCCGGTCGAACCGACGACGGCGACGGTCTGCCCCGGCGGCAGGTCCAGATCCACGCCGTCCAGGGCGGGCGTGGCGGCGCCCGCGTAGGTGAACCCGACGTCGACGACGGCGAGCTCGCCCAGCCGCTGGGGGACGGGCGTCGGATGACCGGTCGGTGGGGTGGAGGTGCGCGTGTCCAGCAGCTCGCCGATCCGCTGCAGGCCGACCTGCGCCTGCTGGTAGGAGTCGAACACCTGGGACAGCTGCTGGATGGGGGTGAAGAAGCTGTCCAGGTACAGCACGAAGGCCATCAGGGTGCCGACGGTCATCGTCCCGGCGATCACCCGCGTCACCCCCGATCCGAGCACGGCGGCGGCGGCCAGCTCGGACAGCAGGGCCACGAAGGGGAAATAGACGGAAATCGCGGTCTGCGCGCGCATCCGGCTGCGCCGGTAGTCGTCGCTGCGCGCGGAGAACCCGTCGGCGTTGCGCTGCTGCCGGCCCAGGGCCTGGGACACCCGGAGCCCGGCCACGTTCTCCTGCAGGTCGGCGTTGACGATCCCCACCTTTTCGCGGGCCTCGTGGTAGGCGCGGGTCGAGAACCGGCGGAAGACGACCGTCGCGACGGCGACCAATGGCAACGCCAGGAACGCGATCAGGGCCAGTCCCACATCCATGATCACCAGCACCACCGCGATGCCGACGAAGGTCGCCAGTGATACCACCGAGGTGACCAGCCCGGTCTGCAGGAAGCTGGACAGGGCGTCGACGTCGGTGGTCATCCGGGTCATGATCCGGCCGGCCATCTCCCGTTCGTAGTAGTCGAGGCCGAGTCGCTGCAGGTGGCCGAACTCGCGCAGGCGCAGGCGGAACAGCACGTTCTCCCCGGCCCGGCCGGCGGCCAGTTGCTGCCAGCGCTGGATCAGGTAGTCGGCGCCCACCACCAGGAGGGCGACACCGGCGGTGGACAGCACCACGGTGACCGACCCGGCCGAGACGCCGTTGTCCACCCCGTAACGGATCAGCACGGGCAACAGCAGCCCGGCGATCGCGTCCGCGGCGACCAGCGCGAACGCCACCATCAACAGGCCGCGCACCGGTCGCAGGGTTCGGCGAAGGCTGAACGCACCGGTGTCGGGGGTGACCGGCAGCGGCCGGTCGGTGGCCGGGGGCAGCGCGGTGACCTGGGCCAGCAACTCGGGTGTGGGTGGGACGGAGCCGAGCATGCCGGTGAAACCCACCCCGCCGCCGCCGGACCGCGGACCCGCCCGCACCCGAGGGACGGCAGCGCCGGCCGGCCACAACTGCGGGGTGACGCCGTTCGCGTTGACCGGCCACCGGCGGGCCGGCGCCGGCTCGCCGTCGGCCAGCTCGCCGCCGAGCAGCCGGCGGTACTGCTCGCACCTGCCGACCAGCTCGGCGTGGGTGCCCAGGTCGACGACCCGCCCGTCGACGACGACCGCGATCCGGTCCGCCAGCGACAGGGTCGACCGGCGGTGCGCGATCAGGATGGTGGTCCGATGCTCGGTGACCCGGCGCAGCGTCGCGTGGATCGCCGCCTCGGTGGCCGGGTCGACAGCGCTGGTCGCGTCGTCCAGCACGAGCACCCGCGGGTCGGAGAGCAGCGCCCGGGCAAGCGCGAGCCGCTGCCGTTGCCCGCCGGACAACGTCAGTCCGCGTTCGCCGATGACCGTCGAGTAGCCGTCGGGCAGCGCGTCGATGAACTCCGCAGCCTCGGCCGCCTCGGCGGCCGCGCGGATGTCGGCGTCGGTGGCGTCCGGCCGGCCGTAGGCGATGTTGGCACCGATGCTGTCCGAAAACAGGAATGCCTCCTCGAACACCACGCCGACCGAGGCCCGCAGGTCGGCCATCGCCAGGTCGCGGACGTCGACCCCGCCCACCCGCACGACACCGTGCTGCGGGTCGTAGAACCGGGGCAGCAGCAGGGAGACGGTGGACTTGCCGGATCCGGAGGGCCCGACCAGGGCGACGGTCGAACCGGCCGGGACGTCCAGGTCGAAGTCGTCCAGCACGGGTTCGGTGGCCTGGTAGCCGAACCGGACATCACCGAAGCGGACGTTCAGCGGGCCGGCCGGCAGCGGGCGTGGGTCGGCGGGTTCGACGATCTCGGGCAGCGAGTCGATGATCTCCAGTACTCGTGCCACCGAGGCCCGGGCCTGCTGGCCCAGTACCAGCAGCATGGTCAGCATTCGGGTGGGGGCGACGAGCTGGGCCAGGTACAGGGTGAAGGCCAGGAAGGTGCCGAGCGAGATGGACGCGGTCAGGGCCAGCCAGCCGCCCAGTGCCAGGACGCCGACCTGGCCCAGGGAGGTCAGCGCCTGCAGGGCCGGGCTGATCGCCGCGGCGCTGCGCACCGCCCGCATCCGGGCGGCGAACAGGGCGCCGGCGCCGTCGGTCAGCCGGGCGAGCTCCCGGTCCTCCTGCCCGAACGCCTTGACCACCCGGACACCGGTGACGTCCTCCTCCACGATCTCCGCCACCTCGGCGGCCGACTGCTGCGCGGCCCAGGTGGCCGGGAACAGCTTGGTGCGGGTCAGCCGGGTGACCAGCACGACGGCCGGAACGACGAGCAGCGCCATCACCGTCAGCAGCGGCGAGAGGACGAACATGATCGCCAGCGAGACGACGAACAGCACCACCTGGCCGGCCGACAGCGGCACCATGGCCAGCAACGACTGCACCATCTGCAGGTCGGTGGTCGCCCTGGACACCACCTGCCCGGTGCGCAGCCGATCCTGCCCGGACCCGTCCAGCCCCTGCAGCGCGCCGAACACGTCCTGGCGCATGTCGTGCTGCACGTCCAGCGACAGCCGGCCGCCGGCCCAGCGGCGCAGGAACGACGAACCGAACCGGATGAGGGCCAGCACGACGAGCCCGGCGATCACCCACCCCAGGTTCTCGGTGGATCCGGCGGTTGCGTCGTCCACGGCGACCTGGGTCAACAGCGGCGTCAACGCACCCAACCCGACCCCGCCGACGGCGGCCAGCCCGGCCAGCACGGTCACCACCGGGTGTCGCAGGCAGTACCCCCAGAGCCGGCGCAGCCAGCCGGCAGCCGGTCCGCGGCGACTCGGATCGAGCACGGTGTCCGGGGCGGCGCCGGTGGGCGCGGTGGACGTGGTGGGTGGCACAAGCGACACGGTAACCGCGAGCACCGACAACACCCCCGGGCCGCGGCTTCCGGCATGACACCCTGATCCGGTGCAATCAACCCCGACGCCGCGCCCGCCATGGTGGCGGCGCGGCACCGTGTGGTGGCGCATCGTCCGCGACGTCGGCTCGCTGGCCCTGGCCGTCGCTCTCCTGGTCTGGGGACTGCCGCGGATCGCCGGGGTGAGTTGGTCGCAGATCCTCGAGCCGCTGCAACGGTTGCCGGCGACCGCCCTGCTGCTGTTGGCCGGGTTGCAGCTGTGTGCGCTGCTCGCGTTCACCTTCACCATCACCGGGGCATTGCCCGGAATCAGCCACGGCCGGGCCCTCCTGGTGAACCTGGCCGGCTCGCTGGTGGCGAACACCCTGCCGTTCGGCGGGGCACTGGGGGTCGGAGCGACCTATGCGATCTGCCGGTCCTGGGGGTTCGGCCGGGCCGCGATCGGCATCTCGGTGGTGCTCGGTGGCGTGTTCGCCACCGCCGGCAAGGTGCTGTTGCCGCTGGTCGGGCTCGGCGCACTGCTCCTGCAGGGTGGGCACATCAGCCCGGCCCTGCGGGACGCGGCGCTCGCCGGGGTGCTGACCCTGGTCGCCATCCTGGTGTTGTTCATCGTGGTCATGGTCAGCGACCGCGCCGCGCACGTCGTCGGCCGGTTCATCCAGCGCGCCGCCGAGGGCGTCCTGCGATTGATCCGGCGGCCCACCGAACTGGGTTGGGAGCAGGGCATCGCACGGCTTCGGGCCCAGACGCAGGACGTCATGCGGCATGGCTGGCCGGCCATGAGTCTGGGCACCCTTGGCTACTTCGTCATCTATTTCATGCTGTTCTGGCTGTGCCTGCACATCTGCGGGCTGGTCATCGGCGTCGGCACGATGCTGGCGGCGTTCGCGCTCGGCCGGCTGCTCACCTCGGTCGCGGTCACCCCGGGGGGTCTGGGCCTGGTCGAGGCCGGTTCAGTCGCCCTGCTGGTGGCCATGGGCGCCGACCCGGCGCAGGCGGCCGCGGGCACCCTGCTGTTCACCATCTTCACCCACGTGATCGAGATCCCGTTCGGGATCGTGGCCTGGCTGGTCTGGCTGTGGGGCCGCAAGGGGGCGGACCGCCGGGCCGCGGAGTCGGCGCAGCCGGGCGCGGACCAATGACCCGGGCTCTGGTCCGTCAGGCCGAGAGGGTGGCGAACACGTCGTCGAAGCGGCGCTCGACGGTCAGGCCCGGTTGCCGGTACCACTCCCGGCCGAACACCCACCCGAACAGCGGCGGCGGCACCTTGGTGAACACCCCGAGCGTGCGGGCGCCGGAGTCGGCGGTGGCCTGCGATGCGTGGGCCCGCATCGAGGCCCGCCGGGCGGCGGCGAACCGGCGCACGTCGATGCCGTGGGTGACGTCGGCCGACGCGCTGTAGGCCTGGGCCCAAGGCGTCAGGTCGACCCGTCGGGACGGCGGCAGCAGCCGGTTCACCCGCCGGGCCGCCGCGAGCAGGTGGTCCCGGGGCACGGTGGCCTCCAGCAGCACCGGGGTGCCGGCCTGCTCGGCCGCCGTCGCGGCGATGCGGTGGACCGCGACGTGGTCGGGGTGTCCGTAGCCGCCGTTGGCGTCGTAGCCGGTGACGACGTCGGCGCGCTCCTCGCACAGCAGGCCGGCCAGCGTCGCCGCGACCGCGCCCACGTCCGCGTCGGCCAATCGGGGCGGCCGGCCCGGCGGCGGCGCCGGGGTGGGGTCGGTGGCCAGGCCCGAGTCGGCGTAACCGAGCACCTCGACCCGGCTCACGCCGAGCACGCCGGCCGAGGCGTGCAGCTCGACCAACCGCCGCTCGCCCAGGCCGCCACGCAGCGCGTCGGCGGCCAGCCCGGCCTCGCCCGCGGTCGCCACCACCAGCACCACCCGATGGCCCAGCGCGGCCAGCGCGGCCATGGTTCCGGAGGTCAGCAGCGCCTCGTCGTCGGGATGGGCGTGGAAGAAAACGACGCAGCGGCGCACCGGACTAGCATGACCCAGGCGAGCGAGGGAGGCGGTGGATCGTGCGGGTGGCGCACATCTCCGACTGCTTCGTTCCGCGGCTCGGTGGCATCGAGATGCAGGTCAACGACCTGACCCGGCGGCAGCAGGCGAACGGCCTCGAACCCGAGGTGCTCACGGCCACCCCGTTGCCGCGCAGAATGGCCGGCCGGGCCTTCCCGGTGCCCATCCACCGCTCCGGCCTGCCGATCCCGGCGGAGATCGCCAACAACCCGATCCCGTCCCGGCCGATCCGGCGGGCGCTGCTGGCCGGCAACTACGACCTGGTGCACGTGCATGCCGGGGTCGGTTCGCCGTTCGCCGCCGCCGGCGTGCGGGTGGGCCTGGACCTGGGCTTCCCGGTGGCGGTCACCGTGCACTGCCTGCCCGCCTCGTTCCGGCTGCCCGACATCCTCACCCCGTGGGCCACTCCGGAGATCGCCCGGCGGATCGCGCTGAGCGCGGTGAGCGAGGCCGCCGCGGACCCGCTGCGGGAGCGCACCGGCGGCCCGGTCACCGTGGTACCCAATGGCCTGGACCCGCAGGACTGGTCCGTCGAACCGGCCGAGCGTGACCCGGCCGTGGTCGAGGTGGTCAGCACCATGCGGCTGTCGGTGCGCAAGCGACCGCTGCCGATGCTGGCGATGGTGCGCGCCGCGCAGCGGCGGCTGGCGCAGCGGCACTCGCCGGTCACCCTGCGGTTGACCGTGTTCGGCGACGGCAAGCTGATGCCGCGGATGCGCCGGTACGTGCGCCGGCACGGAATGACCGAAACCGTGCGGCTGGCCGGCCGGGTCGACCGGGCCGAACTCACCGAGATCTATCGCCGAGCCGACGTCTTCCTCGCGCCCGCGCATCTCGAGTCCTTCGGCATCGCCGCGCTGGAGGCACGCTGCGCCGGGCTTCCGGTGGTGGCCATGCGGGCCACCGGGATCACCGAGTTCGTCGCCGACCGGCGCGAGGGTCTGCTGGCCGACGGCGACGCGCAGATGACCGACGCGCTGGTCGAGCTGGCCACCGATGCGAGCCTTCGGCGGAGCATCGCCGAGCGCAACCGGACGACCGTCCCGCCGACCGCCTGGTCCACCGTGCTCGCGACCGTCGAGCGGGAGTATCAGCGGGCCATGGCAATTCGAGGGGCGCGGCATGACCAGACATGATGTCCTGATCGTCGGTGGCGGGCACAACGGTCTGGTGGCGGCCGTGCTGGCCGCGTCCGCGGGCAAATCGGTGACCCTGCTGGAGCGATCGGCTGCGCCCGGTGGAGCGACGGTGGGGGAGCGGGTGTTCCCGCCGCACCCGGTCCGGCTGTCGCGTTACGCCTATCTGATCGCACTGATGCCGGACGAGCTGATCCGCCGCCTGGGTATCGCGGTTCCGCTGGCCTCCCGCGCGGTCTCGTCGTACACGCCGGTGCTGAGGGGCGAGGTCGCCACCGGGCTGCTGGTCGAGCGGAATCTGGGCCCGGCGACCGAGGACTCGTTCCGCGAGGTGACCGGATCCGGCGACGACTTCGCCGCCTGGCGCGAGCTGTACGGCGAGATCCACGCGCTGGCCGGGGTGGTCGCGCCGGTGCTGACCGGTCCGCTGCGCCGGCGGAGCGAGGTCGCCGACGCGGTGGCCGCGGCCGCCGGTTCCCGGATCTGGACGGACCTGGTCGAGGAACCGATCGGCGCGATGATCGAACGACGGTTCCGGGACGACTGCGTGCGCGGGGTGGTGGGCACCGACGGGCTGATCGGCACGCACACCTCGCTGTTCGCGCCGGAGCTGCTGGCCAACCGGTGTTTCCTGTACCACCTGGTCGGCCGCAGCACCGGGGAATGGCTGGTGCCGATCGGCGGCATGGGCGCGCTGACCGATGCGCTGGTGCGCCGGGCCGGGCAGCTCGGCGTCGAGATCCGGTGCGGCGTTGAGGTGATCGACGTCGAGGAAACCGTCGGGGCGGTGACGGTGACCGCCCGGGGTCAGGATGACGAGTTCACCGTCGAGGCGCCCCACCTGCTCGCCGCCGTCGCGCCGGCCGTGGTGGACCGCTGGCTCGGCCGGGAGACCGAGGACCCGGTGGGCGCCCAGATCAAGGTGAACATGCTGCTGGACCGGCTGCCCCGGCTCAAATCGGGGATCGACCCGCGCATCGCCTTCGCCGGCACCATGCACCTGAACGAGGAACTCTCCGAACTCGAGGCCGCCTACGCCATCACCGCGGCGGGCAGCCTGCCCGCCGTCGTGCCGTCGGAGGTGTACTGCCATTCGCTGACCGACGCGACGATCATGAACGGGCACCCCGGAGCCACGCTGACCCTGTTCGGCCTGCACACCCCGGTCGGACTGTTCCGCGAGAATCCCGACGGGGCACGGGCCGCGGCCGCGCAGGCCGCGCTGATCGCCCTGCAGAAGCAGCTGGCCGACCCACTGCTGGACTGCCTGGCCCGCGACGAGAACGGCGAACCCTGCGTGGACATCGCGTCCCCGGCGGATCTGGAAAACGACTTGGCCATGCCGGGCGGAAACATCTTCCACGACGACCTGAGCTGGCCGTGGCTCGCAGACGACTTCCCGGTCGACACCCCGGCCGCCGCCTACGGTGTCGAGGTGCTGGGGTCGCGACGCATCCTGCTGGCCGGCGCGGGATCCCGGCGCGGCGGGGGCGTGTCCGGGCTGGGCGGAGCCGCCGCCGTCGATGCGTTGCTGGAACTGACGGGAGAACGGTCGTGACCGGAACATCAGTCGACGCCGACTATCTGGCCGCGGCGGTCCGCGCGGCCCGGCAGGGCCTGGCCGAGGGCGGGATCCCGATCGGGGCCGCCCTCATCGTCGACGGCGGCCTGCTGGCAACCGGCTGGAACAAGCGGGTCCAGCAGGGCTCGGCCATTCGGCACGGGGAGACCGACTGCCTGGAGAACGCCGGCCGGCTGCCCGCCGGTGTCTACGCGAGATCCATCATGGTGACCACGCTCTCGCCCTGCGACATGTGCACCGGCGCCATCCTGCTGTACAAGATCCCGCGGGTGATCATCGGCGAGAACCAGACCTTCCTCGGCGCCGAGGACCTGCTGCGCTCCCGCGGCGTCGAGGTGACCGTCCTGGACGACCCGGAGTGCGTGGCCATGATGACCGCGTTCATCGCCGACCGGCCGTCGCTGTGGCACGAGGACATCGGGGTCCCGGACTGACACAAGCCTTTGGTCGAGCTACGCAGCGAGTTGGTTCTCGATCTGGTGTTCAATTAGACTGAGGCTCACACCCAGCCTCTTGGCTGCGAGGCGCTGGGCTTGCTCTGAGTAGTCCTCGCCAATCAGGTCGCGCAGTCCGGCTGCGGGGGCCAAGAACTCCGCAGCGAACGCGCGTTCGGCCCTGTCGGAATACTGTGTGCCTCTGGTCAACAGTGACAACCCGATTGCCGCACCCGTTGCTTTTCGGGCCAGTGCGCGTGCACCGGCGAACCTTCGGCCGGCCTCGTTCGTCTGGCCTCCCATAACAATGCCCGTCGCATCACTGGCTACTTTGACCAGGGCATCCACATTTGGTGGCGGATTGGCCGGGACCGTGGACACACGCACGAATTCCTCGATCGGCACTCGCTCCGTCAGCGAAAACTGCAGTCTCTGACGGAGCTGGCTGGCCAGTCTGTACCCCTCCCGCCACGGTGGTGTGACCTGCGACCCGCTTGGGACCAGTGATCCGATGACCGGGATCGTCGCTTCGCCAAGCAAGGCAAACTGGGATGCGGTAACCATCCATTCGCCCGCACTCTCGATGGACTCGAAGGTTGTTGCGTGCGCCAGTTCGGCGAGAAGGGTGGAGTCCTCGACGATCTGCGCCACGGCAAGCAGCCGGTCGGTGGTGGATTCCGGCATGTCGTATGGGTCGAATCCCCATGCCGCGGCCACAGAGCAGAAGGCGCGCTCGTCTACGTCGGCGCTCTGGACTGTCGACCACTCTTGCTGGAGAAAAGTATCGCTGATTCCTCTTTCTTCCAGGCAGCGAACAGTGGCATCGATGAAGCGGGCGATCTCACCGATGCACTGCTCGGCATCGAGTACCGTCTGACCCTGCGTCAAGAAGCGTACGAAGTCGGGTTCCTTGTTGCGCTGTTTGACCTGCACCCAAATGAGATTACGGTCAGACCGAAGGGTCACATCCGGCCATGGGAATCCTGAGCCTGCCTTAGTGAACCGGACGTCTCCCTGGCCCGGGCGGTGGGCAATGGCATTCAGCACCCACCAGTTGATCGCCAGCCATTCGGCCAGCGGATAGGTCGGCACGTCTATGCTCTTGCGGACGCCATGGGAGTGTTCTCGCTCTTCGACCAAGGTGGCAATCACGTCGTCGACTTCGATGGTGAGACGCGACCAAGTGGCCGCCAGTTCCGCAATTCGAACCTCGGGAGCACTCTCCCAGTCCCAGGCGAACCGAAGGCTCATCGTGATGACCTCCGTGTCAGTCCGAGCGGAGTTTCGTCGTCGCCCAACGGATATCCCTTGTACGTACCTTCGCCGGCATTGATGAGCCGTCCCTCGAACCAGCGATCCTCTTGATATGCCCAGACGTAACGTGGAAATCCGGCTTCGGCTGGATCCTGGCTCACCTGCCCCAGGCGTATGGCCTCCTGAAGCCACGCGGTCATCAGGTCAGGGTCCCTGAGGTGTTTCGGGCACCGGGTGGCATCCGAACGCAACTTCGGAGGACCTGCGAAAGATGGATATGACTTGTGCTCGGGCGAACCCTCGTACCTCACTTGTGCAGCGCAAGCTTCAAGGGCGGTTGGGTTCAAACCAACCGCCAAGCGCCGCGGCAAGGTCCGCTTTCTACCGGGTGATCGCACAACCGCGATCGTAACGGTGAGCCTTCGGCAGTGTTGCTCTCGGATGATTCGGTCACCCGAGCAGCGTTCGCAACCACAACTCGGCGTACCCGCGCGCATCGACGTGCTCGGCAACGTCGACCTCCGTCGGAGCGATGTACCCGGGCAGCCGCACCCGGTCGGCATGCGACGGACGCCGGTCGACCATCGTCTGCCCACGCGAGTAGCCGAACCCGGTCTCCACCCGCACCGGGTGCCGGTGGGTGGTCAGCCCGTCCGGGTCGGCCACCGCGCACACGGTGCCGGCGTCCCCGATGGTGACCGCGTCCACCCCGAGCAGGTCGCAGCGGGCCCGGATGAGCGCCGCGGCCAGCTGGCACCCGGGGTCGAGGTTCCCGGCCAGCCGGTCGGCGTCGGACCGGTCGACCACCACCTGCCCCCACACGTCCAGCCCGTACATGGTGACCGGGATGTCCAGGTCACGGGCGGCGGCCAGGGTGATCGCGGCCGCCTCGGGGTCGTGGAACACGTTGTGCTCGGCCACCGCGGTGACGTTGCCGGCGCCGGCCGAGCCGCCCATGAACACAAGCCGGTCGATGCCGGCCGCCACCTCCGGGTGGGCCCGCAGCAGCAGCGCGACGTTGGTCAGCGGAGCGGTCGCCACCAGGGTGATCGTCTCGCCGGTCGCGACCGCGGACGACAGTTCGTGCCGCAGCAGGTCGACGGCGGACCGGCGGTCCGTCCGCCGGTCGGACTGCCGGGAGAACCCGCCGAGCCCGTCACCGCCGTGGAACCGCCCCGCGTCCGCGGGGGTGGCCAGCAACGGATGCGCGGCGCCGCGGGCCAGTGGGATCTCCCCGGCTCCGGCCGCGTCCAGCACGTAGCAGGTGTTGGCGACCACGTGATCGACCCCGGTGTTTCCGCCGACGCAGGTCACCGCGCGCAGGTCGATCGCCGGATGCCGAACCGCGAGCATCAGCGCGAACGCGTCGTCGATGCCGGTGTCCACGTCCATGATCACCGGCAGACTCATGGTCCAAGCCTGCCATCGCCCCCGCCGACCCGCCAATGACGTAAGCTACTGGTCAGTAACTTAGCCGGACGACGACTGGGTCGGAGCCGGCGGGCATGATGGATTCTCCACACGCATGAGGGGTGAATGCCGGCGATGAACATTGCCGTTCTGATCAAGCAGGTCCCGGACACCTATTCGGAAAGGGTGCTCAAGGACTCCGACTGGACCCTGGACCGGGATGCCGCCGACGCGGTCATCGACGAGATCGACTCCCGCGGCGTCGAGGCTGCGCTCCAGTTGGTGGAGCGGCACGGCGGCGAGGTCACCGTGGTGACCATGGGGCCGGCTCGTTCCACCGAGTCGCTGCGCAAGGCGCTGGCGATGGGCGCCGACAAGGCCGTGCACATCAACGACGACGGCCTGGCCGGGTCCGACGCGCTGCAGACCTCGGCCGCGCTGGCCGCGGCGATCGCCACCCTGTCGGCCGACCTGGTGATCACCGGCAACGAGTCCACCGACGGCCGCACGGGCTCCGTTCCGTCCATGCTGGCCGAGCGACTCGGACTGCCGCAGGTCACCTCGGTCCGCAGCCTGGAGATCGACGGCACCACCGTGCGGGCCGAGCGGGTACGCGACGGCGGCTACAGCGAGGTCACCGCGACCCTGCCGGCCGTGGTGTCGATCACCGAGAAGATCAACGAACCGCGCTACCCGGGCTTCAAGGGGATCATGGCGGCCAAGAAGAAGCCGCTGAGCGTCCTTGCCATCGACGACCTCGGGCTGGCCGCCGGCGAACCGGCCACGGTCGTCGTCGACGCGTCGCCCCGCCCGCCCAAGGACTCCGGCGAGAAGATCGTCGACGACGGCACCGGTGGCAGCAAGGCCGCCGAGTTCCTCGCCGCGGCCCGGCTCATCTGACCCACGAGAAGGAGACAACAGGCATGTCCGAAGTTCTAGTTCTCGTCGAGCAGCACGACGGCGCGATCGCCAAGGTGACCGGTGAACTGCTGGCCGCCGCGTCCCGGCTGGGCGAGCCGGCCGCGGTCGTGGTCGGCAAGCCCGGCACCGCCGACTCGCTGGCCACCGAACTGGGGGCGCTGGGTGCGGCCAAGGTGTACGCGGCCGAGGCCGACGAGGCCACCGGCTTTCTCATCACCCCCGCGGTCGCCGGGCTGACCGCCGCCGCGGCCGCGGCGGGTGCGCCGGCCGCGATCCTGCTGGCCGCCACGGTCGAGGGTCGGGAGGTGGCCGGCCGGCTCGCGGTGCGGCTGACCTCCGGCCTGCTGGCCGATGCCGTGGACGTCGAACTGCGGGACGGTGGTGTCGTGGTCACCCAGTCCGTCTTCGGTGGCGCCTACACCGTGCATTCGAAGGTCGCCCAGGGCACCCCGATCGTCACCGTCCGGCCGGGCGCCGTCGAGGGCTCCGCCCCGGCCGCGGCCCCGACGGTGGCGGCGGTCGAGCTCACCGTCGACCCGAAGATCTCCGCCGTCATCGTCTCCGATCACCCCGAGCCCGCGGGGGACCGTCCCGACCTGTCCTCGGCCTCGGTCGTCGTGTCCGGCGGACGCGGCGTCGGCTCGGCCGAGAACTTCAAGGTGGTCGAGGAACTGGCCGACTCGCTCGGCGGCGCCGTCGGCGCCTCCCGGGCCGCCGTTGACTCCGGCTACTACCCGCCGCAGTTCCAGGTGGGTCAGACCGGCACCACCGTCTCGCCGCAGGTCTACATCGCGCTGGGCATCTCCGGGGCGATCCAGCACCGGGCCGGCATGCAGACCAGCAAGACGATCGTCGCGGTCAACAAGGACGCCGAGGCGCCGATCTTCGAGATCTCCGACTTCGGTGTGGTCGGCGACCTGTTCGCCGTTGCCCCGCAGCTCGCCCAGGCGGTCCGCGAGCGCAAGGGCTGAGCCCCGGAAGTTCACCAGTCCGTCAGGATGCGGCCACGGCGGCGTCGGCGGGTGCTGGCCCGGTCCCGTCACGATGTATCAACGTGACGACCAGTCAGATACCTGCGCCGGCGCCGGCCCACTCCATCACGGCGGCGTCCCGACTCCACGACGAGTACACCCTGCGGCTGGCCACCAGTCAGGCCGACGTGATCGCCGCACAATCATTGCGCTACACCGTCTTCGCCCTCGAGATGGGCGCGGTGACGCCCGGGCCGCCCGGCCTGGATGCGGACGAGTTCGACGATCTGTGCGATCACCTGATCGTCTGGCACCGAACCCCGGGGCGGCCGGCCGAGGCGGTCGGCACCTACCGGCTGTTGCCGCCGCACAGCAACGACCACCATCCGCGGGCCAGCGGGCTCTACGCGAACAGCCAGTTCGGCCTGATGCCGATGGAATCGATCCTGGACCGCACCGTCGAGGTCGGCCGGGCCTGCGTGCGCGCCGATCACCGTGGTGGGCCCGCCATCACGATGCTCTGGCGGGGGATTGCCACCTACCTGAACCTGGCCGGGTACCGGTACGTGCTGGGGAGCGCCTGCCTGGACATGAGCGACGGCGGCCGGTCGGCCGCCGCGTTCTGGGACCTGGCGCTGCGCGACCACCTGGCCCCGGCCCACCGGCGCTGCCGGCCGCGCAACCCGGTTCCGATCGGCCGGGTGCCGCGGGCCACCGAGCTGGCCGTCCCGCCGCTGCTGGGCGGCTACCTGCGGCTGGGCGCCCGGGTCTGCGGGCCACCCGCGTACGACGAGATGTTCGGCACCGCCGACTTTCTGCTACTGCTGGATCTGGGGACCGCGGACCAGCAGAACCTGGGGCACTTCACCTCTTCCGAGGGCTGACCGTGACGCGGCCGCGCTCGAGTGCCCGTCGGCCCGGCGAACCCGGCCGGACCAAGGCGGCC
>DATDBV010000399.1:0-8104 GCA_036524715.1 Nakamurella sp.
CGGTGGCCTCCTGGCTCGAGCTCCGGCAGATCGATCACGCGTTCGCCTGGCTCGGACTCGATCACACCGATGACTCTCCGCACGCCTTCTGGTCCAATGTGCTCGCCGCCATCAGGGCCAGCGGCGCGGTGCCGGAGGGCAGCCCGCTGAGCGAGATCAGTCCGGCCAACGTGTTCGGCCCCCGCGAGGTCGACGGCCTGCTGTCCCGGTTCGACGAGTTGCGGCGCCCGCTGGTGCTGGTACTGGACGACTTTCACCTGGTCCGGCATTCGGAAGTACTCGAGTCGGTGGCGTCCCTGCTGGCGCACCTGCCCGCGCGATTGCGACTCGTCCTGACCACCAGGGCCGACCCGGTGCTGCCGCTGCACCGGCTGCGGGTGGCGGGTCAGCTGAACGAGATTCGCGGCCGCGACCTGGCCTTCACGCAGAGTGAGTCCGCCGACCTGTTCTCGTTGGAAGGCCTGGACCTGCGGCCCGATCAGGTGGCCGACCTGTACCGGCGGACCGAGGGCTGGCCGGCCGGACTGCGCCTGGCGGCGATGTCGCTCGACCCGGCCGATCCCGACGCCGGCATCGAACGCGTCACCGGCAGCGACCGGGCGATCGCCGAGTACCTGGTCGGCGAGGTGGTGGAAGGGCTCCACCCGGCGGACCGGGAGTTCCTGCTCCGCACCAGCGTCGTCGACAGGTTGTGCGCCGATCTCGCCGACCGGCTCACGGACCGGGCGGACGGTCAGCAGGTGCTCGACCTGCTACTGCGGTCCAATGCCTTCGTCTCATCGCTCGACGGAGGCGAGGAGTGGGTCAGCTATCACCCACTGCTGCGGGAGCTGCTGCGGCATCGGCTGACGTTGGAACACCCGGCGCTCATCCGCGAACTGGAACGGCGGGCCGCCGCCTGGCTGGCTGAGCGGGGCGAACCCATCGAATCCATCCGGTACTCGATCCGGGCGAAGGACTGGGAAGGAGCGGGCCGCACGCTGCTGACCTGCGTGCCCAGGATCCTCACGGTGCAGGGGCCGGCGCTGGCCGCGGCCGTCGAACCGATGGTCCGGCGGGCCGACACGGAGCCCGGACTGTTCGAACTGATCGCGGCCGCTGCCTACCACCTGCAGCGGCAGGACTACGCGGCCGTCGGTCGGGACATGCGCGATGCCCGGCCGTACCTGGACAGCGCCCCCGACGATGTTCGGCCGACCGCAGCGCTGCTGCTGGACCTGTTCGAGATGCCCTACGTTCGCCTCACCGGAAACGCCGCCCGGCTGGTGGAGCTGTGCCGCGGGATCCTGCAGGTCCTGGACGACACACCGCGCCGGGAGATTCCCCTGGCGCCGCACTTCCGCGGGATCGCGACCACCAATCTGGGTGTCGGCCTGCTGTGGACCGACGACCTGGACGCCGCCGAGCTCGCCTTCAACGACGCGGAGCTGTTGCTCACCGATCTCGGCCTGGAACTCAGCCTGTTGAACACGGTCGCCTATCAGTCCGTGCTCGACGCGCTGGCCGGACGCTGCCGCCGAGCCGAGCGGCGCGCGCGAACCGCTCTTGAGCTGGTGGAGCGGCGGGGCTGGGGTTCGGAGACCCAGGCGCTGGGCCTGCACCTGGCGATGGGAATGCTGTGCAACGCCCGCGGGCAGGCGGATCAGGCGGTCCGGGCCTACGGCCGCGGACTGGCGGCCAGCGGCCCGCAAACTGACCGGATGATCCGGCTCGGCCTCGCCGTCGGTTCCGTGGAAGCCGCGGTGCTGCGCTCCGACGTCGCGGCGGCGCTGGAGGCCGACGCCCGGGTGCGGGCCGGACTGGCCCGGTCCCCGGCCATCCCGCCGGGGATACGCCGGTGGGCCGCCGTGGCCGGGGCGCAGGCGCTGCTCGCCGCCGGGATCCCGACGGAGGCGATCGACCGGCTGGGTGAACCCGGCGACGACCGCGGTTTCGCGAACGCCTGGCACCGAGTCTGGCTGGCTCGCGCGCACCTGGAACTCGGTGCGCTGCCTCGGGTGGAGGAAGTGCTGCGGCCGCTGACCGAACCGGGCTGGCGATACCGCGAGCCGGTCATCGCCGCTCGGCTGTTGCTGGCGAGCGTCGCCGAGAAGCAGCACCGGGACGGGGTGGCGCTGACCCACTTCTCGACGGCGGTCGAGTTGGCCGAGCCGGAGGGGATTCGGCGTCCGTTCCTGCAGCTGTCCGGCCGGCTGGCGGGGACGCTGCGCCGCTACCGGGTGCTGGATGGCGCCGGGGCGGCGTTCGTCGCCGAGTTCACCGGCGGGCCGTCGACGGACGGACCCGACGGGCCCGGCCGGCTCGAGCAACTCACCGAGCGGGAGCTGATCGTGCTCAAGTACCTGCCCACCATGCTCAAGGCCGGTGAGATCGCCGACGATCTGTACGTGTCGGTGAACACGGTCAAGGCTCATCTGCGGTCGATCTATCGCAAACTCGGGGTCGGCAACCGCCGGGAAGCGGTGGAGCGGGCCCGGGTGCTTGGCCTGCTGTAACGATGCTTTGGACCAGGTGCTTGCATGAACAGCATCCGGGAGCGTGCGCCGGCCGGTAGGTCAGGCGACGGTCATGGATTCATCTGCGGAACGGACGCTCGATGCCCAAGCACGGACGAGACGGCGCCACCGAACCCGGCGTGGCTGGTCGTGCGCTCGACCAGGATCGCGCACCGTCCGGGCGGAATGCGGTGCTGCGGGCCGTCGGGCTGGTCGGCGTCGTCGTGGTGTGGTTCGTCATCGCCGGGCTGGGTGGTCCGGCCATCGGCTCGCTGTCATCGGTGCAGTCCAACGACCAGGAGACGTTCCTGCCGGCGGGTGCCGAGTCGGTGGCGGCCTCCGAGGCCGCCCGGGCGTTCGACGACTCCGGGCAGTTGCCCGCGTTCGTCATCTTCGAGACCGATGGCGGCACCGCGAGCCCGGACCAGTTGGCGGCCTGGGGTGCGTACACCGAGTCGTTGGCCGCGCAGCCGGTGCTCACCGGCCGGGACGGCAGCTTGGGCACCGTCGGCGACTACCTGGTCGACGGGCCGCCCGGCCGGTCGGTGCCCGTCCCGCTGATCCCGTCCGAGGACGGGCAGGCCGCGCTGGTCATCGTCCCGCTGTCGGAAGACAAGGTGACCGCAGTCGCCGCCGACGGGCAGGACGCGCTCGGCGACGTCGTCGACGCCCTGCGCACCGCGGGGGATGCCGCGGCGGCGGGCGGGTCGGTGCACATCGCGGGCCCGGCGGGCCTGATCGCCGACCTGGGTGCCGCGTTCGCCGGCATCGACGGCCTGCTGCTGCTCGTCGCGCTGTCCGCGGTGCTGCTGATCCTGTTCCTGGTCTACCGCGCGGTGGCGCTGCCGTTCGTCGTGCTGTTCACCTCGATCAGCGCGCTGGCCATGGCCGGCGGGATCGTCTATCTGCTGGCGAAGAACGACGTCCTGACGCTGAACGGGCAGAGCCAGGGCATCCTGTTCATCCTGGTGGTCGGCGCGGCCACCGACTACGGCCTGCTGCTGGTCTCCCGGTACCGGGAGGAACTCACCCGCGTCGAGTCGACCTGGACGGCGATCACCCGGGCCTGGCGGGCCTGCCTGGAGCCGATCGCGGCCAGCGCCGGGACGGTGATCATCGGCCTGCTCTGCCTGCTGCTGTCCGACCTCAACTCGAACAAGGGGCTTGGTCCGGTCGGCGCGATCGGCATCGCCTCGTCCTTCGTCGCCGCGCTCACCCTGCTGCCCGCGCTGCTGATGGCCGGCCGGTGGCTGTTCTGGCCGCGGATCCCGCGGGTCGCCGAGCACCTCGGCGGCGCCCATGCCATCACCCACCGGGCCAGGCCGGGGCTGTGGGAGAAGATCTCCGTCTTCGTCGTCCGCAATCCCCGGAAGATCTGGGTCGTGACGGTGATCGCGCTGGCCGTCGCCTGCGCGTTCGTGCCCACGTTGAAGGCGTCCGGCACGTCGCAGACCGACGTGTTCCTCACCGATGTCGACTCGATCGCCGGGCAGGACGCGCTGTCCGAGCATTTCCCGGGCGGGTCGGGCAACCCGGTGGTGATCATCGCTCCCGAGGCCATCGCTCCTGACGTGGTCGCGGCGGTGGCCGGGATCGACGGGATCTCGGGTGAGCCGGCGGTCGTCACCGCCGCCGGCACCGGGCCGCAGGCGGCCGGAGCGCCGCCGCTGGTGGTGGACGGGCGGGTGCAGATCCAGGCCACGTTGAGCGCGGCCGCCGACTCCGAGGGTGCCGAGGATGCGGTGCGGGCGGTGCGTGCCGCGGCCCATGCGGTGCCCGGCGCCGACGGCCGGGTGCTGGTCGGCGGCAACACCGCGGTTCTCGTCGACACCACCGATACGTCGGTCCGGGATCTGAAGGTGATCATCCCGGTGGTGCTGGTCGCCGTGCTGATCGTGCTCATTCTGCTGCTGCGCTCGCTGATCGCCGCGTTGCTGCTGGTGGCGGCGACCGTGCTGTCGTTCGGCTCCGCGTTGGGTGTCTCGGCGCTGATGTTCAATCATGTCTTCGACTTCCCCGGCGCCGACCCGGCCGTACCGCTGTTCGCGTTCATCTTCCTGGTCGCGCTGGGCATCGACTACTCGATCTTCCTGATGACCCGCGCGCGGGAGGAGGTGGCGTTCCACGGTCCGCACGACGGGGTGATGCGGGGCCTGGCCGTTACCGGTGGGGTGATCACCAGCGCCGGCATCGTGCTGGCCACCACGTTCGCCGCGCTGGCCGTCATCCCCATCCTGTTCCTGGCCCAGATCGCGTTCATCGTCGCGTTCGGCGTCCTGCTCGACACCTTCGTGGTGCGCACCCTGCTGGTGCCGGCCGCGGCGATCGACATGGGCTGGTTCACCTGGTGGCCGATCCGCCCGAGGCCGACGAAACATCAACTGGCGCAGCGTCGGCCCGTGAGCGTCGGTCCGTGAGCGTCGGCCCGTGAGCGTCGGTCCGTGAGCGTCGGCCCGTGAGCGTCGGAACGTGACGTGGCCGGGACATCGTGAATTCGCGGAGGCTTCCCCATCCAGAATCACGGTCATCGACCGCGAACACGCCGACGAACTGACCGCCGCTATCGCCAACCTGTGGGGAACAACAGGTCAAACTGGGATCGTCGCAAGGGGGCACACCGCAACCCCCATGAACCTGCTGAGGAGGCGCGATGAAGGCGACTCGCTTCTGCCTGTCCGTTGTCAGGAGGGGCGTACCCGCCACGTCGCCCGTCCTTGGCGAGGACGTAGGCGAAATCAGCGACTTCCTTGCATCGCATGCCGACAGTCTTCTCAAAAGGGCCTCTGCTGGAACCGCCCCTGGCTCCGTGTTTCCGGATGAGGATCGCCGAGCCTTGTTCGAAGCTTTGCGAAGCGGGAGCGACGGCGAGTTTCTTGCCGGAGCAGGCGAACTCGCGGTCGATCTCGTGAACCAGATGGGACACGTCAACTCGAAGGATGGGGTGCTTGTCTGCGCCACTTTCGAGAATCAGGGTAATACGCTCTCCGCAGCCCTGAAACTGCAAGTCGTCAGCGACCACGGCGCCGTCCTGGCGCAGCTCGCGACCGGCGAGACCGTCCTTTCAGCGGTGAAGCAGGTGCTGGACCGACCCGGCGAACTGCAGAAGGGCATCGTCTACCCGGACAGCCGAGACGGCAGTGAGGCTGTTGTCGGCGACAAGGCCAACCAGATCGAGGCGCGCTATTTTCTCCTCGCAATGGGCGTGCGGACCGAAGAACACATGAAGAGGGCGCTCGGTGCGGTCGCGACCACTCTCGTCGACGTTGTCCGGCTGGAGGATCGGCCCGCAGTGCTGCGCCAACTCACCTCTGCTGCACCCGGCTCCGTCGATGATGTAGTCGCAGCCGCCACTGCGGGCCTGACGCTCAGCCGACCCGTCGAGGAGGTCATCAAGGAACTCGTTGCGCGGGAACGACCAATTGGCGTCGTCAACACGCAGGCACCGCTCAAGGCGACCATCGTCGCCGGCTCCATCACCATCCAGCTGAACTCTGCCGACCTCTCGCGTCACTTGGGTCCGCGATCCTGCCGGCGACTGGACGATCACTGTCCACGCGGACGCTGAACCCGAGGTGCGGCACCGTTCGTGACTGTCCGACCCGACCGGCACACTGGCCGCATGGGCACCCCCGCAACTGCCGTCGAAACAGTGGCGACTGCGGTCGCGGCTGCCGAAGAGCTGGTCGCGCAGTTGGGCAGCATCTCGAGCCTGCGAAGCGTTGTCGAGGACGAGCTGTTTTCCCGCGTGCTCACCACGACGGGCAATGGCGACGCCATGCTCCAGGCAGTGTCCTCAATAGAAGCAGCCGCCGCACACGGCCACGACATCCGCCTGGAACTGGTTGATGACGCTGACGGTATCCTCGCGATCGTCTGGCGGCGGGGGATGCAGCCAGACATCCAGTGCGACTCGGAGCTGGTTCAAGACCCGAACGACCGCATCGCGCTGACCCAGGCACGCGACTCCGGCGATGTGCCAGGCGTCCTCGGACCTTTGCGCCAGCGGGCGTTTCGGCTGCGTGTGAGCCTGCGCGCGGCGGCGCCAGGGGCTGCCTGGATTCCCTCGGAACAGAAGCTGTCCGCCGCCCTGTCCTCGGGCGCCTGGTTGAGCGCCGTTCAGCAACTCGCGCGCAACTGTGACGACGACCGCGCCGTTCTGCTGGTCGACAAGCTTGCTGAGCCCATCATCACCCCCGCGTTCGCCTTCGTCGCCAGCGCAGATCCGCACGCCGCGGCAGTCGTCCACCCCCCGCTCCCCGCTTCCGACGGACGCATCGCCGCATACCTGACTGCGCGGCGAGATCGCGGCTGGGTGGCCGTGCCCGTGCCGGATGCACTCGTCCCCATCAGCGGGCGAAAAACTCGGCTGGGCACTGACCTCGCCACCGCTGCTGGCGCCCTCGCCTGGTACTGGTTGGCGGCAGAACCGCCCGGGATCACCGTCACCAGTGTTGATGTCCGCTATCAGGGCGTCAGGGACGTCGAGCTCCTATTGACCCCTTCACCAGGGTTAGAGCCACGGCAGTTGGACGATGTGCTGAGCCTGTTCCACTGGGCCGCGTCCAGCGGCGACGACCGACTCCGCAGCGACGCGGTCCAGCGCGCCATCACCCTGGCGGTCGCCAGTCCGAACGACCTGCCAGGCGCGGCCCGTCCAGCCCTGAGAACAGCCAAGACGCTGCACGACCTGGCCACCAGCGGCGCGGTTGCTGAAGCACTTTCCGCGCGACACGCTGCCCGCGATGCAGCCGCTACTGCCGCACGATCAGCCGCGACTGCAGCGAGAGAGGCGTCTGGAAAGGCCACAGAACGAAGCCTGGCGCTTTCCGCGGCTGCTGCCGGCGTCGTATTCGCATCGCTGCAAAAGATCATCGATCGATCGGTGGCGCTCGGCAGCCTCGTCGTGCTCATCGTGCTGCTCTTGGCAAGTTGCCTCGTCGCGACAAAAGTCGACTTCACCTCCGCCCGAAACGCGTTGACGTCATTCGAAGAGGATATCGATCGCTACCGCGAAGCACTCAGCAAGGACGACGTGGACGACGTCAAGAAGCTGGCGGTCATCAGCACCACACGCGGGGACATCGACCGCGCCAAGGTTGCGGTGAAGGCGGTCTACGTCGGTGCGGTGATCATCGCTGCGCTACTCGGGGGTCTGTTGTTCTTGTTCCCGGCCAGCTGATATCACGTCAAAGGGCGCGGCCGACGCCACGGCGTGCGGCGGACGCGTCGACGAACACCGCATGCTCCACTACCCCGACGTAGACCGCGCGCGGTTCGAGCCTCGCCTGCCGGGCAGAGCGGCACTGAACAATCCCGCTCCTCGTCGCCGAATGTCCTCAATTCCGCCCTGCTGCGTCGAATGGCGCCCTCGCAAGCTCGGGCGACTCCGGGCGTGACTATTGTCGCGGACGACCCCGGGCCGCGTCCGGGACCCAGGTGAAGGGACATCGCCCACCATGACCGCGAGAACCACCATCCGACCCGGCGACTGCGCCGACGCCCTGGCCGAGCTGCGCGACCGATCGCCGCTGGTGCAGTGCCTGACCAACATCGTGGCCGCCCAGTGGACCGCGAACGTGCTGCTCGCGGTCGGCGCGGCGCCGGCGATG
>DATDBV010000400.1:0-3267 GCA_036524715.1 Nakamurella sp.
ACCGCGGGCACCAGCGGATCCGAGCCGATCGGCCGGGTCCTGGGCACCGAGGACGCCACACCGCTGCAGTGGCACGTGGCCCTGCACGAGGGCGACTACCTGCAGCTGGACGACGTGGTCAGTACCGTCCGGCAGGTGCCCGGTGTCGGCGAGGTGCTCCTGGCCGGGGTGGTCACGCAGGTCCAGGCCCGGCACGAGGGCGCCAGTTTCGGCTCCGACGTGTTCCTGATCAGCGACGGCGTGCTGCCCGCCCGCATCCAGGAGACCGCCGAGATCACCACCACCCGGGTCGAACCGGAGTGCTACGTGCCGCCGCTGCCGGGTGAGCCGGTGCTCCGGGCGGTCGGCGAGAACCGGGACCAGGCGCTGTACTTCGACCAGATGGAGCGCAAGCTGCCGGTCGGCACCGCCCGGGACGGCTCCCCCGTCTACGTCAACCTGGACTTCGTCGACGGCAGCCGCGGCGCCCACATCTCCATCAGCGGCATCTCGGGGGTGGCCACCAAGACCAGCTACGCGCTGTTCCTGGTGCACTCCCTGTTCCGGTCCGGCGTGCTCGGCACCCGCGCGACGAACACCAAGGCGCTGGTGTTCTCGGTGAAGGGCGAGGATCTGCTGTTCCTCGACTACGCCAACATCCGGTTGGACGACGACCTGCGGGACAGGTACGCCCGGGTCGGCCTGCCGGCCGAACCCTTCGCCTCCGCCGGGTTCTACTCACCGCCCACCCCCGACGACCCGACCGGCAGCCCCCACATCACCGGCCGGACCAGCGGCGTCGAATCGTTCTGGTGGACCCTGCAGGAGTTCTGCCAGGGCGAGTTGTTGCCGTTCGTGTTCACCGACGCCGAGGACGAGCGACACCAGTACACGATGGTCATCCATCAGGTCGCCGCGCGCCTGCGCCGGGAGGCCGTGCCCGCCGGCGACGACGGCGGCGTAAAGATCGGCATGACGACGTGCCGCACCTACCACGACCTCGTCGACGTCATCGTCGACCGGCTCACCGACGACGACACCCGAGCCGAATGGGCGGGTCCGGTCACTGGGGCCGGCACCATCAACGCGTTCATCCGGCGGCTCAACTTGTCGCTGGCCCCGCTGCGCACCCTGATCCGCGCCGATCTGCCCGACGCCGGCCGCCGGTCCATCTCCACCGTGAATCATCAGGTCACCGTGGTCGACCTGCACAATCTGCGGGAGCGGGCGCAGCGGTTCGTGGTCGGCGTGGTGCTGGCTGCCGAAACGGCGCGGAAGGAGGCCGCCGGCCCCGGCAGCCTGCTCTTCACCATGATCGACGAGCTCAACAAGTACGCGCCGCGGGAGGGCAACAGCCCCATCAAGGACGTGCTGCTGGACATCGCCGAACGGGGCCGCAGCCTGGGCATCATCCTGATCGGCGCGCAGCAGACCGCCAGCGAGGTGGAACGCCGCATCGTCGCCAATTCCAGCGTCCGGGTGGTGGGTCGGCTGGACGCCGCCGAGGCCGGCCGGCCCGAGTACGGGTTCCTGCCGCCCAGCCAGCGGACCCGGGCGACGCTGGCCAAGCCGGGCACCATGTTCGTCTCCCAGCCAGAGATCCCGGTGCCGCTGGCCGTCGAGTTTCCCTTCCCGGCCTGGGCCACCCGGCAGTCCGAATGCGGCACACCTCCCCCCGCTCCCGCGACCCGGCCGAAGGGTTCGGCGTTCAAGCGGTTGCCCGACGACGACCCCCCGCCATTCTGAGGATCATCAGATGAAGCTCCTGCACACAGCCGACTGGCACGTCGGCAAGATGCTCAAGGGCCGCAGCCGGCTCGATGAGCAGCGGGCCGTGCTCGGCCAGATCATCGGGCACGCCCGCGAGCACCAGGTCGACGCGGTACTGATCGCCGGCGATCTGTACGACTCGTCGGCGCCGTCCGCCGAGGCCCAGCAACTGGTGGTGCAGGCAATGCTGGCGCTGCGCGACACCGGCGCCAAAGTCATCGCCATTGCCGGGAACCATGACAATGCAGCCACTTTCGACGCCTACCGACCGCTGATGGACGCCGTCGAGATCAGCCTGGTCGGCCGGGTCCGTGCGGCCGAGAAGGGCGGGTTGGTCAGTTTCGACGCCCGGTCCACCGGCGAGCGGGTCAACGTCGCGGTGCTGCCGTTCCTGTCCCAGCGTTACGCGGTGAAGGCCGCCCAACTGGTCGCGGCCACCCCATCGGAGATGTCCCGGGAGTACGACGCGATGGTCCGCGAGGTGATCGACTCGCTGGCCGCGTCGTTCACCCCCGGCGCGGTGAACGTCATGATGGCCCATCTGACGGTGGTCGGCGGCACCTTCGGGGGTGGCGAGCGGGCCGCCCAGTCGATCTTCGAGTACCACGTGCCCGGGGTCGCGTTCCCGCCCGACGCGCACTACGTCGCTCTCGGCCACCTGCACCGCCGGCAGACGATGCCCGCGCCCTGCCCCGTCGTCTACAGCGGGTCGCCGCTGGCCGTCGATTTCGGCGAGCAGGACAACACGTCGGTGGTCTGCCTGGTCCGGGCGTCCCCGACCACTCCGGCGACCATCACCGACCTGCCGATCACGGCCGGCCGTCGACTGCGTACGGTGCACGGCACTGTCGACGAGATCGTCGCCCGGGCCGGCGAGTTCGGTGACGACTATCTGCGCGTCTACATCCGGGAACCCGCCCGGGCCGGTCTGCGGGAAGAGGTCACGCAGGCGCTGCCGAACGCCCTGGAGGTGCGCATCGACACCGAGTTCGCCCTGTCGATCACCAACCGGGAGCCCAGGGCCGACCACCGGGACCGATCCCCCGCTGAGCTGTTCGGTGACTTCTGCGCCGAACGCGGCATCGCGGACTGGCGGGTGCAGGCCCTGTTCGAGCGGCTGCACGACGAGCTGACCAGCGCCGGGCGGGAGTGAGCACATGCGACCGGTCCGCCTGGAGATGAACGGCTTCGCCGCCTTCCGCGACGAGGCCGTGGTCGACTTCGCCGACGCCGACTTCTTCGTGCTGGTCGGCGCCACCGGCTCGGGCAAGTCGACCGTCATCGACGCGCTCACCTTCGCCCTGTACGGAACGGTGCCGCGGTGGAACCACCGCAGCATGGTCATGTACGGGTTGGCGCCGACCGCCAACCAGGGCAAGGTCGCGCTGCTGTTCGACGTCGGCGACCAGCGGTACCTGGTCGCCCGCGAACTGCGCCGCACCAAGACCGGCGTGAGTGTGCGCAACGCCCGGCTGGAGCGGCTGATCGACCCGGCCGCGTCCGGCGGGATCGACGACG
>DATDBV010000401.1:0-4440 GCA_036524715.1 Nakamurella sp.
CTCAAATCGGCCCTGGACCCCGACGGGGTGATGGTCGGCAACCACGTGGTTCGGCGCACCTACGAGATCGAGGACGAGTTCTTCTGATCCGCCGGCCGGCACCACCGGCCCGATCAACTTGACCCAACTGACCGTCCGACCGAGCAGTACCGCCCAGTGCACTCACCGACGCGGCCCGCCGCCGAGGTGCCCATATATAGCCGACCCCCCGCGGGTTCTGCCGATCGTCCCGGCGCCGTCCCCTCCGGCGCCGGGACGATCTCGTCTGCGGGGCCTGTCAGGCCTTCGACCGCAGGAACTCGATCTCCGGTGCCCGCTCCGCCGGGCCGCCGGGCGTCTCCAGGATGACCGGTGCTCCGGCCGCCCGGACCACGTCGGCCAGCAGATCGGGCGGGATCTCACCGTCGATCACCGAGGCGTGCCGATCCCGGGCCGACCTCGCCTCGTCCCGAGAGTTGTTGCAGTGCACCAGGTCGAGCCGTCCGGTGATGGCCTTGATGTCGTCGACCACGGTGCTCAGGTCCAGACCGGCGGCCCAGGCATGGCAGGTGTCGAGGACGAAACCGGCGCCGAACTCGCCGACGCCGTCCCACAGCCGGGCGATTTCCTCGAGCGTGCGGGTCATCGCCTTGTCCCCGCCTGCGGTGTTCTCGATCAGGATCGGCAGCGGAAATCCGCCCTCCTCCGCCTGCCGCTGGAAGACCTTGCGCCAGTTGTCGAAGCCGACCTTCGGGTCATCCTTGGCCAGCACATGCCCGCCGTGCACGATCAGCCCGCTCGCGCCGGTGTCGGCCGCGGCCCTGGCGTGGGCGGCCAGCAGCTTGCGGCTGGGAATCCGGATCCGGTTGTTGGTGGTGGCGACGTTGACGATGTAGGGCGCGTGCACGAACACCGTCAGCCCCGCGGCGCGCATCGCGTCGGCGTGCGGGTGGGCCTTGGGCGTCTTCCAGCCCTGCGGGTCGGCGAGGAAGACCTGCACCCCGTCCGCTCCCGACGCGGCCGCCTCGGCGACCGGATCGCCGTCGTCCTCCCGAGCACCCACGTGCACACCCAGCATCACCATGCCGCGAAGGGTAGCCCGGTGCTCCGACACCGCGGATCGGACACCGACCGAAGGAAACCGACAGCACCCGGCCCGGCCGTACGGCTCGGGTCAGATCGGCGGTGGGGTCGGCCCGGCCGGTACCCGCTGGGCCAGGACGTCCAGGATCGGCCGGAGCTGCATCCACCACTCCTGGTTCGGGCGACGGTTCTCCCAGTCCGCCAGCTCTTCGGCCTGCCGCATCGACATGACCTTGACTCCGCCCTTCATGGTCCCGATGACCGCGTAGTCGGCCCGCCTGCGATCGATCTCGTTGCTGATCCAGTCCATCGCGTGGGCGGCCAGCCGGGTGCCCAGGATCCGATCGAACGGCGACGGGGTGCCGCCCTGCTGGGTCTGCCCGAGCACGACCGCGCGGGCGTCGTACAGGCCCTGGCTCTCCTGCTCGAACAGCCGGCACAGGAAGTCGCTGGTGTACATGGGGCTGGCCTTCTCGTTGGCCACGACCATGAACAGGCGCTGGCCGGCGCGGAAGCTCTCCACCATCCGCTCGACGTCGACCGTGAGGTCCTTGAGGGTGATGCCCTCCTCGTGCAGGTACACCCGAACCGCGCCGCCGGACAGACCGGCCAGCAGGGCCAGGTACCCGCAGTTGCCGCCCATGGTTTCCACCACGAACGCCCGGCGCTGGGCGGCGCCAGCCTGCCGGACCCGGTCGATCGAGTCGACGATCTGGTTCAGCGCGCTGTCCGCGCCGATCGACAACTCGGAGAACGGCAGGTTGTTGTCGATGCTGGCGGGCAGGCAGATCATCGGGATCTTGAACGCCTCGTAGCGGTCCCGCTCCCGCCACATGGTGTGCGCCGACTCGAAGGCGTCCCACCCGCCGATGATGACAAGTCCGTCGATGCCGTGCGTCTCCAGGCCACGGCCGATCGCGTACAGGTCCTTGACGGTCGGCACCTTGCGGCTGATGCCGAGCTCCGCGCCGCCGCGGCTGCTCCAGCCCTCGACGTCACCCCATTGCATCTCCTGGACGTCATTCTCCACCAGTCCGGCGAAGCTGCCCTTCACACCGAGGACGGTGTGCCCGCGGTGCAGGCCGAGCCGGATGGCGACCCGGGCGGCCGCGTTCATGCCGGGGGCCAGGCCGCCGACGTTGAGCACGGCGACCCGGCTGGACTTGGTCTTGAGCCGGACACCGGGCAGCGCATGGGAGATGGTGTGGAAGACGTGGGAGAGCTCGGTGTAGCTGTCCCCCCGCATCGTCAGCGCGGTGTCGTAGTCCTTGGCGGCGATCCGGCTGGCCAGCTCGCGGGTCCTGGCCACGCTCTCCACCAGCGGCGCCGTGGCCACCCGGTTCTGCCCCATACCGATGAGCAAGGGCACCGAGTCCGGGGTTGCCGCCAGCACCTCCTCGACCGCCCGGTGACCCTGCTGCGAGCTCATCGACCGGTCGAACGCGCTGGGCGCCCCACCGCGCTGGACGTGGCCGAGGATGGTCACCCGGGTGTCCTCACCCAGCCGGTCCTCGAGCAACTGCCGGACGTACCCGCTGTCGATCGGTGTGTGCTCCGAGTCCTGGGCGCCCTCGGCGACCACCACGATGGTGTTGCGCCGGCCCGCCGCCCGCACATTGTGGATCTGCTCGCACAGGTGGTCCTCCCAGCCCGGCGCGGGCGGGCTCTCCGGGATGAACACGTAGTCGGCACCACCGGCGATCGCGCTCATCAGAGCGAGGTAGCCGCAATTGCGGCCCATCACCTCGACCACGAAGCTGCGCTGATGACTGTCCGCCGTGCTGGAGATCGAGTCGATCGCCTCGACGATGCGGTGCAACGCCGAGTCGGCGCCGATCGTCATGGAGGTGCCGAGCATGTCGTTGTCGATCGACCCGACCAGACCGGCGATCATCAACGCCGGATACCGATCCGCGGTCTGCTGGTCGATCTTGCCGTCCTCGACCAGCTCGGCGACCAGCGACGACCACTCGCGACGGAGCAGGTCCGCGCCCGACAGGCTGCCGTCGCCGCCGATGACGATCAGCCGGTCGATACCCTTCTCGATCAGGTTGAGCACGGACTTGAGTCGCCCCGACCGTTCCCGGAACTCCGGCGAGCGGGCCGTGCCGATCACGGTGCCGCCGCGGTTGAGGATGCCGCTGACGTCGTCGAAGGTGGTCGGCCGGATGCTGTCGCCGCCCTCGATGAGGCCACGGTAGCCCTCGTAGATGGCATAGATCTCGGCGCCGTGGTGCAGCGCGGTGCGGACGACGGCGCGGACGGCCGGATTCATCCCCTGGGCGTCGCCGCCGCTGGTCATCACGGCCAAGCGCTGCCTGCTGGGTTGGGTGATCGGCTCGGCCGTCATTGCGGGACCTCGACTCTGTTCTCGTTCGACCATTTCGCCACGGCCCGGCCCGCCCGCGGATCCGGGTGAGCTGGACCGTTCCGAGCGAGCTAGATCATACGGACATGCGGTTCTTCAGCACGGCGAGCACCTCCGGGTACAGGGGGTGCTCGGCGGTCAGTCCGGTGATCTGCTCGGTGGCCTGCTCCGGGCTCAGCGTCCGCAGCAGTTCCTGCAGCCGCACGCTTTCCGGATCCTCGGGCACGTCGAACTGCAGGGCCGCGTCGACCGTGGCCAGCAGATACTGCGGCGTGGTGCCCCGCTCGGCCAGTTCCGCGGCCGGCCCGATCAGCCGCTCGTGCCGGGACAGCTTGCGCAGCGGCTGTCGGCCGACCCGCTCGGTGGTGTCCGGCAGGTGCGGGTTGGCGAACCGGGACAGGATCTTGTCCACGTACGCCTGCTGCGCCGCGTCGCTGAACTCGTGCTTGGCCACCAGCAGCGCCTTGGTCTCGGCCAGCACCCCCTGCACCGCGGCCCGGACCGCCTCGTCGGCCAGCGCGTCAGACAGCTTGCCGATCCCGCGGACCTGCCCGTGGTAGGCGGTGGTCGCATGACCGGTGTTGACCGTGAACAGCTTCCGCTCGATGTAGGGAGCCAGATCCTCGACCCAGGTGGCGTCCGGGATGCTCGGCGCCGCGTCGCCGAACGGTGGGCTCTCGATCGCCCACTCGAAGTAGGTCTCGACGGTGACGTCCAGCCCGGCGTCGGCGGCCTGGGCCGGCACGATCCGGTCCACCGCGGTGTTCGCGAACACCGCCCTGGCCGCGATCGCCGCCCATTCGGAGTCCGAGCAGTGCTCCCGGATGTGGCCGGCCAGCACATCGGTGGCATTGATCGCGTTCTCGCAGGCCATCACCGCCAACGGGGGCAGGTCGGCCGAGCGGGCGCGCAGCGCCGCGGCGATCGTCGGCGCGACGAACTTGAGCACGGTCGGCCCCACCGCGGTCGTCACGATGTCCGCCGCCGCGATCTCCCGGACGAGCGCGGCC
>DATDBV010000402.1:0-4478 GCA_036524715.1 Nakamurella sp.
AGGTAGACCCCGATGGCGACGCCGATCGCGTAGCCGGCGACATTGGCCGGCCGGTCCAGGTTGGTGACCACCTGGCTGATCGCGACCACGGACAGCACCGCGTTGACCGCGCCGAGCGCGGCGGCGATGCGCTTGCGACCACGGGTGGACAGCGCGACCCGGACCTGCCACACCGCCACCTCGAGGACGACCAGCACCGCGATGAGCACGGGCTGGAAGAGTGCGGCGTTCATGGTGACTCCATCGAGGTGGCGGTGCGGTCGGTTCGGAACGGTTCGGGCGGGTGGCGAGCCGCGGTGTGGTCAGCGCCGGCGCGCGGTGAGCAACAGGTACTCCATGTCGATCACCAGGGATCCGGACGTTCCCCGGTCGTACCGGACTGTCAGGTCGTGCAGGTCCCGGTCCAGGGCGGCCACGTCCTCGGGGTTGTCCTTGATCCGGCCGTACACCGCGATCGTCGGCCCGTAGACGGTCTTCCAGTAGGTCCACCAGGTCTGCGGGGTGGCGAACCGGTCAACGGTGACGGTCCGCTTCTCGGCGACGATGTCGGTCACCCGGTCGCCGAGCAGCGTGCGGACGTGGTTCTCGTCGCCCCAGAGCGGCGGGGGCTGGGCGCCGGCGGGCGGCGGCGCCGCGTACGGCTTCATCGTGCGGAACATCTCGCCGATGAACCCGGTCGGCGTCCAGCTGATCAGCGCGATCCGCCCGCCCGGCCGGCAGACCCGGACCAACTCGTCCGCGGCCTGCTGATGGTGCGGCGCGAACATCACGCCGACGCAGGACAGGACCCTGTCGAACGTGCCGTCGTCGTACGGCAGGGCCTCCGCGTCGCCCTCCTCCCAGTCGAGGGTGGCGCCCGTGCGGGCGGCGAAGGCACGGCCGGCCGGGAAAAGCTCCGGGGTGAGGTCGGAGGCGGTCACCCTGGCGCCGGTCAGCGCGGCCGGGACCGCGGCGTTCCCGCTGCCCGCGGCGACGTCCAGCACCCGGTCGGCCGGCCCGATTCCGGCCGCGGCGACCAGCACGGGGCCGAGTTCGGGAATGATGTCGGCGGCGACCGACGGGTAGTCCCCCAGCCCCCACATCGCCCGGTGCTTGGCCTTCAGCTCCCGGTCCTGGGTCTGATCGATCGGCGCGATCGTCTCGGTCACGTCGGTTTCCTTCCGTTCTCGGTCGCGGCCTTGTTGTCGCAACCATGGAAACGGTAGGAGTCAGGGTGCCGGCGGCTCGTCGGGAAAGCTCCCTATCTGTGCCCTCCGGCGCACCCATCTCGGCCTGCTGCAGCCGAGCCGGGTGCAAGGGGATCAGTCGACGAGCGCGGTTCTCGTCGTCGACCCTCCAGGAGATCGCGCGGCCCCCCACCGCCGGGTGGGCCACGACCTGCACGGCCTAGTTCGAGGAGCGCTACCTCGCTTTTTCCTGGTTGACATAAAGTCTTCTAAACTCCAAAAGGCCCGGTCCGCGTCCATGCTGACGGTCGGCAGCACCACCCCACCCCGGCAGTCAGTCCATTCGGGGACACCGGCCGCAGCCGATACGGTGTGACCGATAGCGGCGGCCCGTTCCGCCGGCTCGGGCGCCCGGACGACCAGGGCGCGACGCGAGGGAGAACCTGAATGACGACCGATTTCGCTGCAGTGAGCGCCTCCGGCGCCACGCCCCACCACACCCCATGGCCGGGGTTGAACGCCCCGTTGGAGATCGCCGACCCCGAGGTGGCCGAGTACGTGGCCAAGGAGGTCCGGCGCCAGCAGGAGACCCTGGAGATGATCGCGTCGGAGAACTTCGCGCCCGTCGCCTCCATGCAGGCGCAGGGCAGCGTGCTGACCAACAAGTACGCCGAGGGCTACCCCGGGCGCCGGTACTACGGCGGCTGCGAGAACGTCGACGTCATCGAGACGCTGGCCATCGAGCGGGTGAAGGCGCTGTTCGGGGCAGGGTTCGCGAACGTGCAGCCGCACTCGGGGGCGCAGGCCAACGCCGCCGCCATGCAGGCGCTGATCAAGCCGGGCGACACCATCCTGGGCCTGTCCCTCGCGCACGGCGGGCACCTGACGCACGGCATGCGGATCAACTTCTCCGGACTGCTGTACAACGTGGCGGCCTACGAGGTGTCCAAGGAGGACTACCGCATCGACATGGACGAGGTCAGCAAGCTGGCCCGCCAGTACCAGCCGAAGCTGATCATCGCCGGCTGGTCCGCGTACCCCCGGCAGCTGGACTTCGAGCGGTTCCGGCTGATCGCCGACGAGGTGGACGCGTACCTGCTGGTGGACATGGCCCACTTCGCGGGGCTGGTGGCGGCCGGCCTGCACCCGGACCCGGTGCCGTTCGCGCACGTGACGACCACCACGACGCACAAGACGCTGGGCGGCCCGCGCGGGGGCGTCATCCTGTCCAACGACCCGGCGATCGCCAAGAAGATCAACTCCGCCGTGTTCCCCGGCCAGCAGGGCGGCCCGCTGGAACACGTCATCGCCGCCAAGGCGGTGGCGTTCAAGATGGCCGCCGACCCGTCGTTCACCGAGCGGGCCGAGCGCACGCTGCTGGGCGCCCGGCTGCTGGCCGAGCGGCTCATCGAGTCGGACGTCGCCGACGCCGGGGTGCGGGTGCTGACCGGCGGCACCGACGTGCACCTGGTGCTGGTCGACCTGCGGGAGTCCGACCTGGACGGCCGCGCAGCCGAGGATCGGCTGCACTCGATCGGCATCACGGTGAACCGCAACGCGGTCCCGTTCGACCCGCGACCGCCGATGGTGACCTCCGGCCTGCGCATCGGCACCCCCGCGCTGGCCACCCGCGGCTTCGGGGCCGGCGACTTCGTCGAGGTGGCCGACGTCATCGCGCAGGCGTTGACCGCCCCGGTGGGCGAACTGGATCCGGCGGTGCAGACGGCGCTCCACGCCCGGGTGACCGCGCTGGCCAACGCGCATCCGCTGTACCCGGGCCTCGGGGTGGTCGTGTGAGTATGGGCATCCAGCGGATCGTCACCTCCGGCACGTTCAGCCTGGACGGCGGGACCTGGGACGTCGACAACAACGTCTGGCTGGTCGGCGACGACTCCGAACTGATCATCATCGACCCCGCGCACAACGCCGACGCCATCCTGGCCGCGCTGCACAGCCGTCGGGTGGTCGCGATCGTGTGCACGCACGGCCACAACGACCACATCGGTCAGGCGCTGACGCTGGCCGAGTGGACCGGTGCGCCGGTCCTGCTGCACCCGGCGGACGCCCCGCTGTGGGACATGACCCACCAGGGTCGCTACCCGGACGCCGACCTGTCCGACGGGAAGACCATCACCGTCGCGGGTATCGACGTCCAGGTGCTGCACACACCGGGACATTCGCCCGGGTCGGTGTGCCTGTATGCGCCGACACTTGGCGCGGTGTTCACCGGGGACACGCTTTTCCAGGGTGGTCCCGGCGCGACCGGCCGGTCCTTCTCGGACTTCCCGACGATCATCGACTCGATCAAGCACCGACTGCTCAGCCTGCCGCCGGACACCGTGGTGCACACCGGGCACGGCGACGACACCACCATCGGCGCGGAGGCGCCGCAGCTGGACGAATGGGTGGTCCGCGGGCACTGAGCCGGGTCTGCCGGGATCCAGCCGAGTGAAGCCGGCACGTCGGAAGAAAAGTGCGGCTGGCGGCACTTTTCTTCCGACCGGGGCCCGGATTCTCGACCGACGTCGGCCACGATGGTCGTCATGCCATCGATGGTCAAGGGATCCAACCTGCCAGTACCCGCTTCCGCCGTCCGCTGCGTGCTGCGCTGGTCGGCCGGGCCGGGCGTGCCCGATGTCGACGCCTCCGCACTCCTGCTGGACGAGCACGGGAAGGTCCGCGGCGACCACGACTTAATCTTCTACAACCAGCCCGGTCACCCATCTGGAGCCGTCAACCACGACGGGAAGCAGTCCTCCGGCAATGGTTTCGCCGACGCGCTGTCCGTGGACCTGAGCCTGCTGGAGCCGGGCGTCGAGCGGGTGGTGATCGCCGCGTCCGCGGACGGCGGCACCTTCGGGCAGGTCCCCGGGCTGTCACTGACCGTAAGCGACCGGGCCGGCGCGCCGATCGCCGATTTCGCGATCACTGGCGCCTCGGTGGAGACCGCATTCGTGTTCGGGGAGCTGTACCGGCGGGCCGGAGCGTGGAAGTTCCGGGCCGTTGGTCAGGGCTACGACCGCGGATTGGGCGGGCTCGCCGGCGATTTCGGGATCAGCGTGGACGACGTGCCCGCCCCGGCTCCGGAGCGGGTCGAGCCTGCGGTCCCCGCCCGCACCGCTCCGCCGCCGGCCGCGCCGCCACGTCTCGGTGGAGCCCTACCCCCCAGCCACCTGCCGTCCGGACCGCCGGCCACCCCGTTCGTCCCCGCGCCGCCGACCGGGCTGCCGAGCGGGCCGCCCGCCCCGTTCACGCCACTGACGCCCACCCCGCTGCCGGGCGTCACCCCACCCCGAGCCCATGCCACGATCC
>DATDBV010000403.1:0-4626 GCA_036524715.1 Nakamurella sp.
TTGCCGTCGGAACTACTGAAATCGAAACGCTTCGATGCTACCGGTGGCCGATGGCGCGGTCGTTCGGGTGCCACGGCGTGCGGCTCCCCGGACCGCAATCCGGCCCGATTCACCGCGTCCACCAACGCTTCGGCAGGATCATCGGCTCTGCTTGAGCCGATCGTCGAAGCGCTTCGATGGGTTAGATTATTCGATGAACAAACCGAGGAAGTCAAGCCCCGGTTTGGTTACGGATTGGTAAACCGCAGGTCTGGTCCGCGATCGGCTCCGTCCCGAGGCGACGGCCCGGCTCACTCCGAGGCGCCGGCGGCGGCGTTGCGTGCTCCGCGGCCCCGCGACGCCCCCGCGTCGCCCCCGCCCGTTGCCCTTGCCGCGCCCGCCGCGGCCCGCCCGAGGCGTCGCATCCGTTTGCCATATTCGGCCCTGATTCGGGTTCGGGAAGGGCCGAGACCGGCAAACGGATCGGCCCGGCCGCCGGGCACACGCGACCGCATGACCGGGGATGCGCATCCACGGCGGCCAGTCGAACCACCGCCGACGACGCGAGAGGTCGCATCCATTTGCCAGCTTCCGCCCTGATTCGGGTTCGGGAAGGGCCGAGACCGGCAAATGGATGAGCCGAGGGCCATCAACGACGGCTGACCGAGTCCGATTATCCATCGAACGGCGGTTTCGTCCGAATCTTGGCGACCATAACGTCGCCTCACTGGGTTTGCCTGGGGAAAGGATCACGGGATGGCGACCAAGACGGAGATGATGCGGGAACGCTACGAGCGATTCAGCCGGGGTGAGGTCGAAGGGGCGCTCGATCTCTGGGCCGACGACTTCGTCTGGGAAGGCGACGTCGCAGGCCTGCCCTGGTCCGGCCGGTACGAGGGCAAGGCCGCGGCGATCGGTGCGATGCAACTGGCGGTTGGCGGTTGGGACAAGTTCGAGCCGTATCCCGAGGAGTTCATCGAGCAGGGCGACTCCGTCGTCGTGTTCGGCCACTACGACGTCGCCAAGGACGATCGGACCGGTCACCTGATGTTCGTGCATCTGTGGCGCTTTCGCGGCGAGCAGATTCGTGCCCTCCAGCTCCTGACGGAGTCGCTGGAAAGCGCGAGAATCCTGAAACTGCCCCTGGCCTGATTGATCCGCGGCCATCCTCGGTGTCTGGGCAGGTGGATCGGAGACGCTTGACAATGGTCGCCGGATCCTCGAGGACCGGCGCCGTCGGTGTCGATCAGCCGCCCATCACCCGGGACCACCCCGACGGCCATTTGGTCGAGACCCGACCGGTGTCCACGCCCTCGGCCGCACGCGCCGAAGCCGCCGCAACCCCTCGGGTGGGTGCGGCGGCTTCGACCGTTCGGCGATCAGGCGGCGAGAGCGACCAGTTCGCCCGCCATGTCGGCCGCGGGCGGGGGCCACGGCGTCAATGTGACGATCGCCCGGATCTCGTCGTCGGTGTGGCCCGCCAGGAATGCCTCGTCGAGGTCGGCGAGGGGAAAGGTGAGTGACCGCGTCCTTGGCGTGACGGCCCGACCGTTGGCGCTGATCAGGACGATGAAGTTCAGCCCGATGCCGAGCAGGTCGTCACCCACGGGGCCGGTGTGCGCGGCCCGGCCGCTGCGTACGCCGACGAACCGGACGTTCTCGGCGTACTGCAGATCGGTCGTCCGGTCGAAGGCGCTCCAGTTCACGGTGTAGGTCACCGTGACGCTTGCGGTGGCCACCTCGCGAACAATGGTCACGTCGACGTTGCTGGCAGTTGCCATCAGGCGGTCCCCCTTGGATGTGGTGACTGAGCGGCGCCTTCCATGCCGTCTCAGCAAGGGGTACGGGGCCACTGTGCGAATCGGTTCGCGGCCGGCGGGTGGTCAGCCCAGGCGGGCGCCGAGCGCGAGCTCGACCGCGAGCCGGTTCAGGTGCACCAAGGCGTGGGAGTGCTCGGCCCCTTGGCCGCGTGGAAGGACTCGACACGGACTTGTCGGCCAGCAGTACCTCGGCTGATTCGCCCCTCGGCCCTCGGCCGGGGTCGGAACCGCCGTTGCCGGCCCGATCCACCGCGTCCACCTGGCGTTTCGGCGTCACAGGCCGGAGCCGGGGTCCGGCGGCAGCAGCCTCGGGTCGTAGAACGGGTCTCCGGTCCCCAGCTTGTCAAGCCCGTCGCGCAGGCTGTGCCAGGCGTCCACCGCGGACAGCCGCGCATCCTGCATCTGGGTGGCGATCGCGCCCGTCACGATGGCCGTCGACACGGAGGTGCCGCCCCACTCCGCGTACCCCGGCGCCGCCGGGAGCTCGGCCGGACCCAGATTGGTGCCGCTGGCATTGGCGATGATCAGGCTCCGCACGTTCGCGCCCCGGGCCAGCACGTCCACCCACGGGGCCCTCGGGCTGAAATCGGCCGTCACCCATCCCGATCCGCCAGGGGTCACCGACCCGACGGCGACCACGTCGTCCAACGCGGCCGGCCAGGCCGGCGCCGTCGACAGATCCAGGTCTCCCTCCTGCGCTTCCCCGAAATTCCCGGCGGCGGCCACCACCACGATGCGCGGATCGAGCCGGTCGATCGCGGTGGCCAGCGCCAGCGGCGGTAGCCCGTCGCCGGTGTAGCAGCTGAACGACAGATTCAGGATGTCGATGCCGCTGAGGGCGAACGACGCGATCGAATTCGCGGCGTTCCACACCGTCGTCCGGCCGTCCTTGTCCAGGGCTCCCTCGATGTCGATCTCGACGTCGGGCGCCTTTTGCAGCACGATGCCCACCATTGCAGTTCCGTGCGCGGCACGCCACGAACCCGGGGCGGTCGACTGCGGCAGTCCGACGGCCTGAGGCAGAACCCGCGCCCCGACCAGCCACGGATGTGGCCGCAGGGCGGTGTCGACGATTCCCACCCGCGCACCGATCGGCTTGTCGAGTCGATACTTCAGCGTTGGTTGGCCGCCGATCCCGTCCTCGTCGTCGAAGCGCGACCAATTCTGCTTCGGTATCTCCGTCTCCAGCACATGAATCGGATTCACGCCGCTGGCGCCCACCTCGCTGACGATCGGTCCGCCGTCGGTCCCGGTGACGTGGCCGACCAGACGATTCCGACCCATCGTCGGAACCCAGCCACTCCGCCTACCCTGCTGGATCACCGATTTGATCGCAGTGAGAAGCGGCCCGATCCGGTCGGCGGAAGCCGCGCCGGTCGGCGGGCCCGATTGGTGCTCAGCCACTTCCGGCGTTGCCAGATCGCCGACAAGCTTGAGCCGGGTCAGCCCGAGCAGGACGCTGTCCTCACGGTCCTGCTGGCCGGGCGCCGAAATTCCCAACTGACCCAGCGCGTACAGCACGATACCGACGTGCTCGGTGACCACCAGGATTTCCTTGGGCTCACTACCGGTGTGATCGCCAATGTTTGCGAGCGGATCCTCCGCCGAATGCGTCATGGTCGCGAGAATATTGCCCGGCCGAAGTGCTGTATAGCACCGGGCGGCTGACCTGCACCCTCCGGGTCTGGAGCGAATGGGGGATGATCTGTCCCGTGAGCGTCGCGCAGCCGGCATTGCCTTCGCTGGAATCGGCTGCCCGCGAGGCTCTGCAACTGGTCAGCTCGGATCCCAAGGGCGGGTGGAAGCTCGCGTCCGAGATCGTCGAATCCGCGGGCCGGGCCGACGATTGGTCGGCCAGGAGTATCGCCGCCCATGCGGTGGGGTTGGCCGCCAAACAGGTCGGTGATCTGCAGGCGTCGTATTCCGCGTTGCAGGTCGCGCTTCGCAGCGGACAACGCGCCCAGGAACCGGAGCTGGTCGCGGAGGCCCGGGCCAGCCAGGCCGGCACCCTGCTCCTGCTGGGTCGCCCGGCCCGGGCCCTGAAGGAGGTGCAGGCGGCCCTGGCCGATCTGCATGGGGTCGCTGCGGCCAAGGTGCTGACCCAGAAGGCGGTGATCCTGCAGATCCTCGGTCGCGACGACGAAGCGCTCGAGGCACTCCGCAGGGCATTGCCGACGCTTCGTGCCAAGGACCCGGACTGGGCGACGCGAGCGCTGTCGAATCGGAGTCTGCTGTACATCGCCCGCCGGTCCTTCGGCCTGGCCGAGGCCGATCTGCTGGCGGCCCAACGGTTGAGCGTCGAGAACGGGCTGACCACCTGGTCGGCCTACATCGAGCAGAATCTCGGGTGGCTGGACTCGAGCCGCGGAGAAATGGTTGCCGCGCTGGAGCACTACTTACACGCGGAGGAGCAGTTCCGGGCGATCGGCGCGGTCAAGGGCAATCTGCTCGAGGCGCGGGCCCGGCTGTTGCTGTCCGTCCATCTGGTCGAGGAGGCCCGCGCCGTCGCCGAGGCGGCCGTCGCCGTTCATCGATCACAGCGGGCCGGCACCCAGCTCCCCGACGCCCAGTTGCTCCTGTCGACGGTCGCGCTGGTGCAGGGCGACATCGCGATCGCGCACCAGTTGGCCGGCGACGCCCGGCGCGGGTTCAAGCGACTGAACCGGCCGGGAGGTGTTGCGCTGGCCCGGTACGCGCAGCTTCAGGCCACCTGGGCGGCGCACCCGGAATCGGTCAAGCACAGCCAGGCCAGGCACAGCGCAGACGAACTGGCCACCGAGGGGCTGCTCGTGCTCTCGTTGGAGGCCAGGATCCTGGCCGGCCAGAT
>DATDBV010000404.1:0-3373 GCA_036524715.1 Nakamurella sp.
ACCACGACGGTGGCGGCGCCGGCGTGCAGTGCCGCGACGACGCACAGCACACCGATGGTGCCGGCGCCCAGGACGACCACCCGGGCCCCCTGGACGTCGCCCGCGATCCGCACGGCGTGCACCGGTGTGGCCAGGCACTCGACAAGGACCGCCGTCCGGTCGTCGACCCCGTCCGGAACGGCGAACAGGTTCCGCTCCGGCGCGACGAAGTAGTCGGCCATCGCGCCCGCCCAGCGCAGGGACGGGTCGCAGCCGATCCAGGTCAGGTTCGCGCAGGCGTTGGAGCGGCCGGCGGCGCAGTTCAGGCAGTCTCCGCAGCTGACGTTCGGCTTGAGCAGGACCCGTTGCCCGATCCCCAACGAGGTAGCACCGTCGCCGAGCGCGACGACGGTGCCGGTCGCCTCGTGACCGGGCAGGTAGGCAGTGGTCAGGAAGGGATGCTGGCCGGCGATGGCGTGGGTGTCGGATCCGCAGATGCCGACAAGGGTGCTGCGCACGAGCACCTGCCCCGGTGTGGGTGCGGGGATCCGTGCGGTTTCCAGCCGGACGCCGTGGTTCGGCTCGGCCACCGCCCGCCGCATCGGGCGGGTGTGGATGGCCGGTGTCGTCGCGGGCATGGTGCTGGTCATCGTCGTCTCTTTCGTCGAAGGGAAATGCTCGGTGGCCGGCGGCACGGTCATGCCGCGGCGTCGGCGGTCGCGAGCAACCGGCGCCGGGGCGCGGGGGTGATGCCGGGCTGGTCGGGGCGGACGAAGTAGGTGAGCCCGGCGCCGATCAGGTACAGCACGGCGTAGGCCCAGCAGACACCGCCGATGCCGGCGACCGGCAGCAGCACCATCGCGATGGCCGGACCGAGGAACGTCGACACCCCGGCGGCCAGGTTGTGCGCCGACACCGCGGCGCCCGTGTGTCCCGGGGCCAACGCCGGGAAGACGGCGCCCATCGGCACGAAGGCGGACACGGCCACGGCGAGGAGTACGGCGGCCGCCGACAGGGCGATCATGTTCGCGCCGGTCCATTGCGGCAAGTAGTAGAAGGCGAGCGTGGCGACGGCGCAGCCCACGCAGCCGTACCAGCGCATCTGCCGCATCCAGCCGAACCGGTCCCCGATGCGGCCCCACATCACGTTGGTCACGATGGTGACGGCGAACATCAGGCCCCACAGCTGCATCCACTGCGTGATCTCCAGGACACCGACGCCGTCGTAGGTAGTCGACGACAGGTAGATCGGCATGATCACCGGGAAGCCGAACAGCGTCAGGTTGCAGATGACCCGGACGATGGCCAGCACCAGGATCTGCCGGCTCTCCACCAGGATCGTGGCGCCGCGGGCCAACTCGCGCAGCCGGTGCGCCGAGTCCGGCCTGGCCTCCTGGGTGGTGGCGGCGGCGGCGCCGTACCGGCGGGCTGTCCAGGCGGCCAGCAGCACTCCGGCGGCCACCCAGGGCAGGGCGAGCCACAGCGTCAGCTGCTCGCCCAGCAACGGCAGCAGCCAGCTCGGCAGGTACGTGCCGAGCACGCCGATGCCCAGCGAGTACGCCGCCCAGTACCAGCCCATCGCGGTGGCCAGCCGGGACCGGTCCACGGTCTGCGCGATCAGCACGACGAAGGAATAGATGAACATCGGGTAGGCCGCTGCTCGCGCCCCGTAGATCAGCAGGATGAGCGGCAGGCTGCCCGAATTCAGTCCGACGCTGAGCAGCACGACCTGCAGCGCCAGCCAGGCGATCCCGGCGACCACCATCACCCGCCGCGCACCGAACATTTCTGCGATCACACCCGAACTCCAGGCCGCGATCGCAGCGACGAATCCGTACACGCTGAACGCCAGCGCCGCGTCGACCGGGGTGTACCCCAGGTCGACCAGATACCTGGCCAGGAATGTGAGCTCGAAGCCGTCGCCGGTCATGAACAGGGCGATCGCGGCGTAGCCGTAGATCAGCGAACGGGGCAGTCGTAGAGACACAGGGTCACCTCGTTGTGGTGGAAGGGGGTGCGGGTTCCCGTTTTCGGGAGATCGCCGCGGCAACTTGTAGGACTATCGTCGCCGTACCGCCGGTTCCGATCTATAGCCACAGAACCGCATGACTGGTACTAATTTGACCCTGACCGTAGCCAGCCGGAGTTCGAGGCCTTCAGACGACCAGTTCACGGTCCGTGGGTGCGGTACCGGCAGGACCGGCGGGAGGGACACGTGAAGTCAGCGGTGGGGATCGGGCCCGATCCGACGACGCCGCTGACCGGCCGCTCCCCGGCGACCGAGATCGTCGTGCCCGACCTGGAAAGCAGCGTCCGGTGGCACGAACACGACTTCCCGCATCCGCTCGCGCGGTGGCACACCCATCCCGAGGTCGAGGTGCACCTGATCCGCCGGAGCACCGGGCTGGCGTTCGTGGGCGATCACATCGGACCCTTCGGGCCCGGGCACTTCGTGCTCGTCGGGTCCCACCTACCGCACAACTGGCTCTCCGACATCGGGTCCGGTGAGCTCATCGAAGGTCGCGACGTCGTCCTGCAGATCCATCCCGAACGCATCGACCGGCTGGCCCAGGTCCTCCCCGAGGCAGCGGAGGCGGTCGGCCTCTTCCGCGCGGCGAACCGGGGAATCGAATACACCGGCGGTACCGCGATCGAGGCGGCCGGCGAACTGGAGCGCGTCGGACACAGCACCGGCCTGGAACGGCTGCACCGGATCTTCGCCCTGCTCTGCCTGCTCGCCCGCGCGCCCCGCGGCGAGCAGCGCACGCTCTCGCAAGGCACCGCGCCGGCTCCGCTGGATGCACCGGCGCAGCTCAAGGTCGACGCCGTCCTGCGTTACATCACCGACAACCTCGCCGGCGAGGTCCGGCTCGAGGACGCGGCCCGAACGGTGGGCATGACCCCGTCCGCGCTCTCCCGCTTCTTCACCCGCGCCGCGGGACGCGGATTCGCCGAGACCGTCCGACGCCTACGCGTCATCAGGGCGTGCACGATGCTGTTCGAGACCGACCGCCCCATCGCCGACATCTGCTTCGACGCCGGCTACCAGAACCTGTCCAACTTCAACCGTCAATTCCGGCTGGAGACCGGCCTGACCCCACGCGAGTACCGGCGCCGGCTCCGCGCCGGGATCGGCCCGGCCCCAAGGTAACTCGATGACCTCATCGTAGTTCGACGCCACCTTCGACATCCAGGTCACCGTCACGCGGTGGCAGCGGTGGCAACGGGCTTGATGTGAGCGAACATGCTGCGACCGTTCCAGGTCGGGAAGGCCCGGACAAGCCATGCCGGGCCGTGCAGCACGATCCGGGAATCACGGATCGCCTCCGCCCAGGAGAGCTGGCCCGCGTGCCACTTCACGAACGCCTCGGCGTCGGCGGTGATGTACAGGTCT
>DATDBV010000405.1:0-3730 GCA_036524715.1 Nakamurella sp.
CTGCACGGGCTCGCCCTCGGGCACCGCGTCGATCATGCCGGTGGTGAACTGGTAGTAGCCGTCGGCCTCGTTGACGAATCGCTTCCCGTTCGCCGTCACCGCGATCAGGCCGGGCTTGCCCCGGTCCACGATGTGCGGGTAGGTGCCCACCCGACCGTTGCGGTACTTGACCAGCGAGACCGGGCACCAGGCGGCCGGCGAGGCCAGCGACGTGTCCAGGCCGGCGCCGACCTGCTCGGCGATGGTGATGCCGTCGCCGGTGGTCTCGGCCGGGGCCAGCGTCCAGTGCTCTTGCCCGGTCGGGGTGCGCGGGAAGAACTCGGCCCGCCGGTACACGTCGTTGGGGAATCCGCCGGTGGCCAACACCACGCCACGACGCGCGCGCACGGTGACCGGACCGGTCGGGTGCTGCACCAGGGCCCCGGTGACCGCACCCGATTCGTCGGTGAGCAGCTGCATGACCGGGGAGTTCACCCACATCCGCACGCCTGTCTCGTCCGCGGACTTGACCAGCCGGGCGATCAGCGCAGGGCCGTTGACCAGGTGCATCCCCTGCCGCTGGGTGATCAGGTCCCAGACGTGGAAGGCGACCCGCCAGGCGGCGTGGAAGAACGACTTGACGTTCGCGGTGGCATGCAGGAACGCCTGCAGGTCCGGGCCGGCCATGATGCCCATGCCCAGAAACGAGGTCTCGTACAGCTGGGGCCGGACCAGCTTGCGCAGGTCCTTGCGCAGCTTGCGGGCGTTGATCGGCTTGGGGCCGACCGAGCGTCCGCCGGTGCCGGCGCCGGGCAGGTCGCCCAGGATGTCGGCGATCCAGGTGCCGCTGACGAACTGGAGACTGGTCCTCTTCTCGAAGAAGTCGACCATCTTCGGGGCGTTCGCCAGCAGCGCCTCGACCCGGGGTTCGTCGTAGTTCTCGCCCAGCGCGTGCTTGAGGTAGGTGCGGGGTGCGTCGACGTCCTCGACGATCCCGTCGGCCTGCGACAGCGGGTTCAGCGGTGCCCACATCCAACCGCCGGACCAGGCGGTCGCCCCACCCAGGGTCGAGGCCTTCTCGACGACGATGACGTCCAATCCCCGGTGGGCGGCGGTGACGGCGGCGGACAGCCCACCGGCACCCCCGCCGGCCACCAGCAGGTCGCACTCCACCGTCTTGTTCGTCGTCTTGTTCGTCACCATGTTTGTCGCCTTGTTCGGCACAGCCGCTTCCACCGAAACCCTTCGTTCGTCAATCCGGTGTTCAGTACACGGCCTCGGACGGGCCCGGTCCACGCGGTTCCGTTCGTCGGAAGCCACTGCGCGTTCGGCATCGGGGTGATCAGACTCAGAGCATGACCCCCCCATCCTCCGAGCCGGCTTCCGTCCCTTCGCCCACCGCCGTGCTCGGCGCCGACGGCGTGGCCCCGCCGTTGGTGATCAGCTCCTACACGCTGGGCACCACGGTGTCCTTCCCCGAGCGGGTCCGCGCGGCGGCGGCCGCCGGCTTCGAGGGGATCGGCCTGCGCGCGGAGAACTTCTGGGACGCGCGGGCCGCCGGGCTCGACGGCGCGGCCATGGCCGGGATCGCGGCGTCGGCGGGGGTTCCGGTGCTCGAGGTCGAGTACCTCACCGGCTGGGGCGCGGAGTCGGATCGGGACGCCGAGCAGCAGCGCAAGGAACGCACGGTATTCGAGATGGCCAGGACGTTCGGCGTACGGCACATGAACGCCGGCCTGCTGGAGCAGCTACCCGTCGATCAGATCACCGAGGCGTTCGCCGGCCTGTGCGACCGGGCCGGCGGGGACCTGACCGTTGCCCTGGAATTCATGCCCTACAGCGGGGTGCCGGACCTGGCGACCGCGTGGCAGGTGCTCCGCGACGCCGACCGACCCAACGCCGCGCTGATCGTCGACGTCTGGCACTGGGCCCGGGCCGGCATGACCGCCGCGGATCTGGCGGCGGTACCGGCGGATCGGATCGTGGCCGTGCAGCTGTGCGACGTGCTGGCCACCCCGATGGACCCGCTTCGCGCGGAATCGCTGGGCCACCGGCTGCCGCCCGGGCACGGCCACGGCGACGCCGCCGGCCTGGTCCGCGCACTGCACGATCATGGGATTGCGCCGAAGGTCGTTGCGGTGGAAGTGATCTCCAACGCCCTGGTGGCGCGGGGCGTCGCCCACGCCGCGTCCACCGTGCATGCTGCCGCCGTCGAGGTGCTCACTGCCGCAGTCGGTTGACCTGGCGCGGCCGACGGGCCTCGGCCGACAGGCACCCCGCCCGACAGGCGGACAACCCGGCCGACGGGCCTCGGCCGACGGGCACCCCGCCCGACGGGCACCCGGGCCACGCTGATCAAACCCGCGCCGAGGCGGTGGTTCGGTCGCACAAACCTGGTGTTGATCAGCGAACCGGTTCGCCGCCCCACCGGCGCCGGATCGAGACTCACCAAACCGGATACAACGAGCTGCATCGGGTGCCAGGCTGATCAACTCGGCGCAGATCCGTACAATTCGGGCGCGATTTCGCCGAATTGATCAGCGCAGCACGGATCACTGGCGTCCGAAACGGGCGTTCCGTGATATTTCGGACTCCCGAGGGTTCGACTGAACGACGTGGGCCTGCCGGGCGGGCCGTCCCATCAGGGTGAACCTGGCCGTGCGGGGCGGGTCGTCTTTGCCGGCCGAGCCCGGCGGGTTACTGGTCGAACCCACCGAACCGGACAAACCGGCGCCGGAGGTGAGGTCTTCGAACGGCGGGCCGCCCCCGGCGGGGCCGTCCCCTCAGGGTGAACCTCGCTGTGTGGGCGGGTTCGTCGTTGCCGGTCGAGCCCGGCGGGTTGCGCTGATCCAAGACCAACGGAACTGGACAAAACGGCGCCGGAAATGAGTCTTGGATCAGCGCAGGGTCGGGTCGGGGGTGCGGAAATGGGCGTTTCGCGCATTTCGGGCATCGGGGGTTCGACTGAACGGCGGGCCGGCCCCGGGCGGGTCCGGCCCATCAGGTTTTAAACGAGCCGAACAGCAACATATAGGACATATCGGGTCACCTCGTTTTCGACTGATCAGCGCAAGGTCAGCGCGCTGTTCCAAGGTAGGCGTTTGGCGCACTTCGGGTACCGGAGGTTCGACCGAACGGCGCGGGACCGGCCGGGCGCCGACCGCGCCGGGACCGGGCGCGATCTGGGCAGGACCGGTCAGTCGGTGACGTCGACGGGCCGACCGGTGCGGGCCGCCTCGATCACGGCGTCGACGACCTTGAGCGTCTTGAGCCCGTCCCGACCGCTGCAGACCGGCTGCTCCGCACCCCGGATGACCGCGGCGAAGTGGGTGATCTGGTTGGCCAGCGGGTCGCTGCGGTCCAGCTCGATCGCCGATGACGTCAGCGGTTCCCACCAGGACGGTGTGCCCTCGTAGACCTTCAGCCGCATGGTCGGCACCGACAACGACCCGCGGGTGCCGGCGATGTGGTAGCAGTCCTCGTCCGGAAAGCTGTCGTAGCTCTTGTTCTCCTGCGAAGTCTGCTCCCACGACCGGGGCGAGGCCGCGCTGTCCGACAGTACGAAAGTGCCGAGCGCCCCGTTGGCGAAGCTGAACAGCATCGCCGCGGTGTCCTCCACCTCGAATCCGCGGGTGGCGTTCGAGGTGACGGCCTGCACCCGGACGATGTCGCCGACCAGCGACAGCAGGTTGTTCACCTCGTGGATGAGGTTGAGCAGAATCGGCCCGCCGCCGGGCTGCTTGCGCCAGCC
>DATDBV010000406.1:0-3888 GCA_036524715.1 Nakamurella sp.
GCGGCGTGCGGTGTCGACGCGGTCGGGAGGGTTGCGGTCATCGATGCTCCTGTCCTCGGGCTGGGGTCGCATGCCCGGATCTGTCGGGGCAGCGCAGCGGGTTCGCTTCGTCGACCATCAGCCTCCCCGAATCGGCACGACTCGGTAATGGTCACAAATGGCGCACTAGTCTTGATAATATGGACAGAATGGAGCGTTAGCCGTGGCACTGAGCGTGCGGGCGTTGGCGGCTCAACGGGATCTCGGCCTGCGTGTGCTGGCCGGCGCCCTCTCGGACGAACCGATCACCTGGGTGCACGTCAGCGAGTTGGTCGATCCGACGCCGTTCCTGTCCGGCGGGGAGCTGTTGCTCACCACCGGCCTGTTCGTCCGGGACGAGGTGGATCTGCCGGCGTATGTCGATCGGCTCTGTGCGACCCGGATCCGGGGCCTGGGCTTCGGGGTCGGGCTCGGCTTCGAGCAGGTGCCGGCCGAACTGGCGGCCGCGGCCGACCGCACCGGCCTGCCGCTGCTCGAAGTCCCTCGGGGCACCCCGTTCATCGCCCTGTCCCGGGCCGTGTCCAACGCGCTGGCCGCGGACGAGTATGCGGCGGTGACGCGCACGTTCACCGCGCAACAGGAACTCACCAGGGCCGCCCTGGCGGCCGACACCCCGGGCCGGTTGATCCGGCTGCTGGCCCGCAAGGTCGATGGCTGGGTGGCGCTGGTCGACGAACGAGGAGCGCCGTTGGCGGTCGGTGGCGATTCGGCGGCCGCCATGGTGCCGGCGGTCGCCGTCGAGGTGGCCCGGCTGCGTGAGCACCGTGGTTCGGTGGGTGCGGCCTTCGACATCGACCTGAGCGGCGGCGCCGACACCGTGAGTCTGCAACCGGTGGGCGCCGGCTCGCGGCGCCGGGCCTACCTCGCGGTCGGCCGCCCCGGACCGCTCTCGGCGGCCGACCGGCACCTGGTGAACGCCGCGGTGATGCTGCTGACTCTCGGTTTCGAAAAGGACGCGGTCGCGCCGGGTACCGCGGCGGCCGTGCGGTCGGCCGTGCTCGAAATCGCCCTGAACGGGCACGTCGAGCTGGCCAGATCCGTCGCCGCACGGCTGGGTGCGCCATTGCCGGACGATCCGATGGTCGTGCTGATCGCCCGCCCGACCGCTGCCGCACCCGCGCCGGCGATCGCTGACAGGCCTGCGGTGGCAGGTGCTTTCGCCGCGCTGCTGGACGATGAGCTGGTGGTCGTCGCGCCGCTGAATGCAACCGATTCGGTGACCGCGGACCTCGTCGGGACGGGGATGACCGTCGGTGTCTCCGGCGCCGCGCACGGCGCGGACCTCGCCGGGGCCGTCACCAGGGCGGAGCAGGCGGCCGACGCGGCGGCCGAACGCGGGAAACAGTGGCTGACATTCGACGCGATCGCCTCGTCCGGCATCACCCAGCTGTGGAACCCCGAGCAGGCCACTGTCTTCGCGGAATCCCTGTTGGCGCCGCTGGTCGAACACGACCGCGCGGGACGCGGCGATCTCGTTGCCTCCCTGCGGACCTGGCTGGCCCACCACGGTCAATGGGACCCGGCCGCCGCCGCGCTGAGGGTGCATCGGCACACGCTGCGCCGCCGGATCGGGTTGGTCGGTCGGTTGCTCGGCCGGGATCTGGACTCGCCTACGGTGCGTAGCGAGCTGTGGCTTGCGTCGGGGATGATCGGCCGCGGCGGTCGATGACCACACCGCGGTCGATCTCAGCGCTCGTAGACCTCACGACGATTTCCGAGCGTCACGACGACAACCAGCAGCACGCCATCGGTGAATGTGTAGATGATGTGGTGGTCACCGACGCGCACTCGCAGACCGGGCCGTCCCGCAAGCGCCCGGGCGGCCGGCGGTCGCGGATTCCGCGCCAGCAATGCAAACGCGCCCTGCACGCGGCGGCGAACTGGGGGTTCGAGCTTTCGCAGCGCCCGAACGGCCGCCGGGCGCAACTCGATCCGATACTCGCTCAAGTCCAGCCGAGATCGGCCTTGACCTGATCCCAAGGAATGCTCGGCCCCTCTTCCGCGATCGCGGCATCGAACGCCGCGACGTCGTCAGCGTCCTCCAGGGCAGTCACAAACTTCTCGTATTGCTCGGGACTCACCAGCACGGCTGCGGGGCGGCCATATCGTTCCAGGAACACCGCCTCCGTCCTGGCCAACTCCACGGCCTCGGGTAGACGATCCCGTGCCGCGCTGATGTTCATCGTCGCCATGCCAGAATCGTACAACTCTATCGATAACTTGTACAAGTTGGGCACCGGGTTGTTGCGGCACGCCGCTCGCTGGGCCCGGAGCGCATCCGGCCCCGACAGGCGCTCCGCCCGCCTGGGCTACCCACCCTCGGGTTGCTCGGTGCCCGCCGGAGGACCCATCCTCGACGAGGAGATGGCGTCAGGCAAGACAATGCATGACACCCACGACGCCGCCTCGCCTTCCCGCCCGCCGACCGACCAACGGAGAGACAGACATGCCGACAGAGACGACGTCGATGACCCCGTCCACGGTCACCATGGACTGGATCACCCGACTCATCAGCATCGACACCACGAGTCGCGACAGCAACCTGCCGCTCGTCGACCTGATCGTCGAGCAGATCCGGGCGCTTGGGGTGGCGCCGGTGCTCGTGCGCAATGCCGACGGCACGAAGGCCAACCTGCTGGCCACGTTCCCGGCCGCGGACGGTTCCACCCAGGGCGGCATCGTCCTGTCCGGGCACACCGACGTGGTGCCCGTCGACGGGCAGGACTGGAGCAGCGACCCGTTCGTGCCCGAAGTGCGGGACGGCCGGCTCCACGGCCGGGGGACGTGCGACATGAAGTCCTTCGTCGGGGTCGTGATGGCGAAGCTGCCGCAGATCGCCGCCGAGCCGCTGCGCGAGCCGGTGCACCTGGCCCTGTCCTACGACGAGGAGGTTGGGTGCACCGGCGCGATCTCGCTGGTCGACGAGATCGTGCGCCACGATCTGCGGCCACGCGCATGCCTGGTGGGGGAGCCGACCAGTATGCGCGTCATTCGCGCGCACAAGTCGATCAACCTGATCCGGGTCGCCTTCCACGGTGTCGCCGTGCACTCGTCGTTGACACCGCAGGGCGTCAATGCGATCGAATACGCCGCGCAGTTCGTGCGTTTCGTTCGCTCGGTCGCCGACGAGTTCCGCCTGCACGGGCCGTTCGACGAGCACTACGACGTGCCCTTCAGCACGGCGACCGTGAACCAGATCGCCGGCGGCATCGCCGTGAACACCGTGCCTGCCGAATGTGTGCTCAGCTTGGAGTTCCGCTCGGTGGGGACCGTCGACGCCGACGCGACGGTCGAGCGGTTCCGCGCCGAGGCCCGGCGTATCGAGGCCGCGATGCGGCAGGAGAACCCCGCCGCCCGGGTGGAGATCCGGATCGTCGCATCGGCCCCCGGCCTGGACACTCCGGAAGGCGCCGAGGTCATCGACCTGGTCACCGGCTGGGGTGCAACGGCGACCCCGGAGAAGGTGGCGTACGGCACCGAGGCCGGACTCTTCGACCGGGCCGGGATCCCCACTGTCGTCTGCGGACCGGGCGCCATCGCCCAGGCGCACTCCCCGGATGAGTTCGTGACGCTCGAGCAGATCGCCCGCTGCGAACGCCTCGTCGAGGAACTGATCGCTCACGTCCGTGCCTGACGAGTCGATTCGACGCTCACCCAGCTCGCCGGTCCACGGCCGGCCTCGGAAACGCAGGAGAGCCATGACCACCAACCAGCCCCGAGGTGACACCGGAACGACTCGCGGCCGCCCGCAAGGCGGTGATCAGCAGTTCGATCGGCGCGGCGCTCGAGTGGTTCGACATCATCGTCTACGCGTCCTTTGCCGTCGTCATCGCGAAGAACTTCTTCCCC
>DATDBV010000407.1:0-6875 GCA_036524715.1 Nakamurella sp.
GGCTTCGCCGCCCCATGGAGCGCGACCGGAGGATCCAGCATGAGCGAGGCTTGCCGAGCGAATCATCAGCACAGTGCCGGCGCCTCCGGGGCGACCGGGCTCGCGATCGCTTTCCCGTTCCCGCTCCGCCCGAGCCGTGCCAAATGGCTGATGGCCTGCGGCGCAGCGCTTCTCATCACGACCGCATGTGGGACCGACCAGGTCCGGCCACCGGGTCCGGCCGCTTCGGCACCCCCGCCCGTGGCGACCTCACCCGCCCTGGCGACCCCACTGCCCGTCGCGACCTCACCACCCGTCGCGACCTCACCACCCGTCGCGACCCCACCACCCGTCGCGACCCCACCGCCCGTCGCGACCTCACCACCCGTCGCGACCTCACCGCCCGTCGCGACCTCACCCGCCGGGCCGACGTCAGCGGCGCTGCCGACGTCCCCGACGCTGCCGGCCTCCGCGCCGGTCGCCCTGTCGCTTCCGGCCATCGGGGTGGACAGCGTCCTGGTCGAGCTGGGCCGCAATCCCGACGGCACGGTCGAGGTGCCATCGCTGGACGATCCCGACGCGAAGCCGGGGTGGTTCCGCGACTCCCCCACGCCCGGCACGCTCGGGCCGGCCATCATCCTGGGTCACGTCGACTCCCGCCGGTTCGGTCCGGGCGTGTTCTACCACCTCAAGGACGCTCGCCCGGGGGATTCGGTCGAGGTCCGGCGGACCGACGGGACGATCGCCCACTTCGTCGTCGACGCCGTGCAGGAGGTCGCCAAGAGCGACTTCCCCACCCTGGCCGTTTACGGGAACATCGACCACGCCGGGCTGCGGTTGATCACCTGCGGCGGCGTGTTCGACTCCGAAGCCCGTAGCTACGCGTCGAACATCATCGTCTTCGCCTCGCTCGTCCCGTGACGGCCGGCGTCATCGGCCGGGCGCCGATCCGAACGCGGTCGACGGCCACCCGAAACCGGGGTCACCGGGGGGGAGCGTCGACACGACTGCCGGACCGGGCCCGCCGGCCGGGGCGCTCCCCGACGTCGGCGCGCCGGTGTCGCCGGTGAGGGTGGGCGTCGCGATCGTGGTGGGCACTACGGTGGTGCGCGGTTCCGGTCGCGTCGCGGGCGCCGAAGGCGGCTCGGCCGGACTCCCCGACGTGGTCGAAAGAACCAGCACGGCAACGACAGCGGCCGCGATGACGGCGAACAGCGCGCCCGCGACGACCACCGTCGGCCGCCGCCGCCTGGGCATGTCGTCGAGGACTCGACCCACCTGCCGGCGGTGCCGGCCACCCGCTTCGGCGGGAGGCGTCATTCCGATCGACTCGGCCCGGCCACCGGCCGGCGGCCCTGGAACGCCCGCGGCGGTGATCGGCACCGGATTGTCGAAGACATAGCGGTGCCACCCGGTGGGCACTTGCCCGGGCAGCGGCCCGAGGTGTCGATCGCGAGCCGCCGAGGCCACCCGGCGCGAGATTCCATCCGGACGCGGAGACCGCGATGCCGGCCCTGACGCCCGCCCGCGGTCCCGGGACCGCTCGATCGACACCTCGACTCCCCTCTGCCCCGGCCTGCCAATTGGCGGCCGGCCAGGGATTCGGAGCGGGCCGCCCCCCCGGATGGGTCCCGTCGAGTCGACAAATTTGAGAGTTGATCATGACGCGCTGCCGGTGACACACCGACGGTTTTCGGGACACGCCGGAAAGAATCAGGCAGCGCACCATGATCAACACGAGTTGTTGGGGGCGTCAGCCGGCGGCGTGACGCTCCAGGAAGTTGAGCACCTCGACCTGGTCGACGCCCGGGAACACCCCGGGCGGCATGGCCGCCAGCAGGTGCGAGTGCACCCGGGCGCTGGGCCAGGCCATCCCCTCCCACCGGTCGGCCAGCTCGTGCGGCGGCAGTGCGCAACATGTCGGATCGGGGCACCGCGACTTGGACCGCTCGGTGGTCTCCCGCCCGCGCATCCACTTGACGTCGGCATATGGCACACCCACGTTGACCGAGAACAGCCCCTGCGGCGTCCGATCGACAATCGCGGTGCACCAGTAGGTTCCGGACTTGGTGTCGGTGTACTGCTGGTACGCCGAGGACAGGTCCGGCCGGTCGAAGACCATCCGGGCGGTCCAGTACCGGCACACCCGCTGCCCCTCGATGGCGCCGGTCGCGTCCATCGGGAACTGCACGCCGTCGTTCTCGTACGCCTTGTAGATCACCCCGGCCTTGCTGATCCGCATGAAGTGCACCGGCAGGTCCAGATGCCGGGTGGCCAGGTTGGTGAATCGGTGGGCCGCCGTCTCGTAGGAGACCGCGTAGGCGTCGCGCAGATCCTCGATCGCGATGTCCTTGGCCGCCTTGGCCCGCCGGAGCAGCGCCAACGCGCCCCGCTCGGGGATGAGCAGCGACGCGGCGAAGTAGTTGATCTCCACCCGCTGCCGCAGGAACTCCGAGTAGTCCTGCGGCACTTCGTGTTCCAGCACCACATGACCGAGTGCGTTCAGGGCGAGCGATCGTGAATCGTGCTGGCCGGCGTCCGGCTGGGGCAGGTAGATGATCCGATTGGCCAGATCGGTGACGGTCCGGGTCGACTGCGGCAGGTCGCCCGAGTGCCGGAGCCGAAATCCCAGGTGCCCGGCCAGCCGATCGACCACGGTGCGGGTGATCGGGCCGCCCTCGTAGCCGGTGGCGGTCAACAGGTCGGCGGCCACCTTCTCGATCTCGCCGAAGTAGTTGCCCCGTCGACGCATCTCCTCCCGCAGCTCGGCATTGGCCCGGCGGGCCTGCTCGGGGGTGGCGGCGCGCTCGGCCTGGATCCGCGCGAGCGCCCGGTGCAGCCCCACCAGCGACTCGAGCGCCTCGGTCTGCAACCGCGGCCCCGGCTTGACCGCCGGGATGTCCAACAACTTGAACGCGGACGAGCGCTGCGCCCGCTCCAGCTCGATCTCCAGCGCCGCCCGCCGCGACGGCGGGGCCACGGCCAGCAGCTCGCCAAGATTGGTGCCCAGCACCGTGGCCAGGGTGGTGAGCAGGGAGAGCTTGGCCTCCCGCTTGCCGTTCTCGAACAGGGACAGGGCGGACGGACTGATGCCGGCGGCCTCCGCGACGTCGGACAGGGTCAGGCCGGCGGCCTTGCGCAGGTGCCGCAATCGCCGGCCGATCGTCAACGGATCGGGCGCCCCCGTCGAGTGTTCGGTTCTGATCGACTCCGATCGGCCCTGCGTGGAAAGTTGAGGTTGTGTTTTGACAGCCGCCAGCGCCGCGCCCGCCCGCTCGCCGCCAGATTGCGGTGATCGACTCCCCGAATCGGAGCGCGGCGAAATGCGCTGCGCAACGGCCTTTCCCACCCCCGGCCGGGAAACAGGGTGACGCGGGTCACGCAGGCTATGACCCACGATCAGGGGCCTCTCGGCGGCTGGATCACTCACTCCTGCACGATAGCGGAAGAATTGCGTTTCTTTACGAGCGAGTTCCGTTGAGCCACCCACCCCGCGGGCCGACAGTTGCAGAGTCGAGCAGAGATGAACGGCAGGTAACTCGCCCCCACCGGGACACGGCGAGCAACCGGAGCCGATGCGAACACGGAGAAGGGACGGCCAGCAATGACCGCCACGTTGGATGCCACCGCCACCACCGAGGGGCGTGCGGCGAGCCGGAACTCGGACCAGGCTGCCCTGCTGCGCCAGGAGTGGGCCGACGACGCCCGCTGGGCCGGCGTCGAGCGCAGCTACACCGCCGAGGACGTCATCCGGCTGCGCGGCACCGTCCAAGAGGAGCACACGCTGGCCCGCCGCGGCGCCGAGCGGCTGTGGAACGCGCTGCAGACGCGCAAGTTCACCCGCGCCCTGGGCGCGCTGACCGGCAACCAGGCCGTGCAGATGGTCAAGGGCGGCCTGGAGGCCATCTACCTGTCCGGCTGGCAGGTCGCCGCCGACGCCAACCTGGCCGGCCAGACCTACCCGGACCAGAGCCTGTACCCGGCCAACTCGGTGCCCGCCGTGGTCCGCCGGATCAACAACGCCCTGCTGCGCGCCGACCAGATCGACCACGCCGCCGGCAAGGCAGGCACCGACTACCTGGTGCCCATCGTCGCCGACGCCGAGGCCGGCTTCGGCGGCCCGCTCAACGCATTCGAGCTGATGAAGGGCATGATCACGGCCGGCGCCGCCGGGGTGCACTGGGAGGACCAGCTCGCCTCGGAGAAGAAGTGCGGCCACATGGGCGGCAAGGTGCTCGTCCCGACCAGCCAGCACTGCCGCACCCTGAACGCCGCCCGGCTGGCCGCCGACGTCTCCGGCACCCCGACGATCGTGGTGGCCCGCACCGACGCGCTGGCCGCCGACCTGATCACCAGCGACGTCGACCCGGTCGACCAGCCGTTCCTGACCGGCGAGCGCACCGCCGAGGGCTTCTACCGGGTCCGCAGCGGCCTGGAGCCGGTACTGGCCAGGGCCAAGCAGTACGCCCGGTTCGCCGACCTGATCTGGGTCGAGACCGGCACCCCGGACCTGGGCCTGGCCCGCGAGTTCGCCACCGAGCTGCACCGCGAGTTCCCCGGCAAGAAGCTGGCCTACAACTGCTCCCCGTCTTTCAACTGGCGCAGCAAGTTGTCCGACGCGGAGATCGCCACCTTCCAGGACGAGCTCGGCGACCTGGGCTATGCCTTCCAGTTCATCACCCTGGCCGGCTTCCACGCCCTGAACCACTCGATGTTCACCCTGGCCCAGGGCTACAGCCGGACCGGCATGAGCGCCTACGTGGAGCTGCAGCAGCGCGAGTTCGCCGACGAGGCCGTCGGCTACACCGCGGTCAAGCACCAGGCCGAGGTCGGCACCGGCTACTTCGACCAGGTCGCCACCGCGCTCAACCCCGACAGCGGCACCCTCGCGCTCAAGGGGTCCACCGAAGAAGAACAGTTCCACTGAAATAGCCTCGGCACCGGGCCTGCTTGCATCAGGCACGGGCCCGGTGTCGGCACCAAACCACCGCAGAGCACGTTCCTGACAGGAGTATTGAAGATGTTCGGACCGCCCAAGGCCCCGAAGATCAAGGGCATCATGCACCCCCGGTTCGACGAGATCCTCACGCCCGACGCGCTGGCGTTCATCGCCAAGCTGGACGGGGCCTCGGCCGGTCGCCGCGCCGACCTGCTGGCCGCGCGCCGCGAACGGGGCAAGCGCATCGCCGCCGGCGAAACGGTCGACTTCCTCGCCGAGACCGCATCGGTCCGCGAGGACGCCGCCTGGCAGGTCGCCGCTGCCGCTCCTGGACTGGAAGACCGGCGCTGCGAGATCACCGGCCCGACCAGCCGCAAGATGAGCATCAACGCGCTCAACTCGGGGGCCAGGGTGTGGATGGCCGACTTCGAGGACGCGACGGCGCCGAGCTGGTTCAACGTGATCGACGGGCAGCTGAACCTGTTCGACGCGATCCGCGGGAACCTGGAGTTCACCGACGAGAGCGGCAAAGAGTACAAGGTGGGGGACAAGACCCCCACCATCGTCGTCCGCCCCCGCGGTTGGCGGCTGTGCGAGAAGCACCTGACCATCGACGGGCGGCCGTTGCCGGCCGCGCTCATCGACTTCGGGCTGTTCTTCTTCCACAACGCGCAACAACTGATCGCGGGCGGTGCCGGTCCCTACTTTTACCTGCCCAAGCTGGAGTCACACCTGGAGGCGCGCCTCTGGAACGACATCTTCGTCCAGGCGCAGGCGCTGCTGGGCATCCCGCAGGGCACCATCCGGGCGACCGTGCTGATCGAGACCCTGCCGGCGGCGTTCGAGATGGAGGAGATCCTCTACGAGCTGCGCGATCACTCCTCCGGTCTGAACGCGGGCCGTTGGGACTACATCTTCAGCTACATCAAGACGTTCGCGTACAACGGCCCGGAGTACGTGCTGCCGGACCGCGCCAACGTCACGATGACGACGCCGATGATGCGCGCCTACACCGAGCTGCTGGTGTCCACCTGCCACAAGCGGGGAGCCCACGCGATCGGCGGCATGGCGGCGTTCGTGCCGAACAAGGCCGACCCGCAGGTGACCGAGCAGGCGCTGGCCAAGGTCAAGGCGGACAAGGAGCGGGAGGCCGCCGACGGCTTCGACGGCTCCTGGGTCGCCCATCCGGGCCTGGTCGAAGCCTGCACGAAGGCGTTCGACGCGGTGCTCGGCGACCGGCCGAACCAGCTGGACAAGCTGCGCCCGGACGTGCACGTCACGGCGGCCGACATCATCAACCCCGGCTCGACGCCGGGTGCGGTCACCCTGGCCGGCCTGCGCACCAACATCTCGGTCGCCCTGCGCTACCTGACCGCGTGGGTGTCCGAGCAGGGCGCGGTGGCGATCGACAACCTGATGGAGGACGCCGCCACCGTCGAGATCTCCCGCACCCAGGTGTGGCAGTGGCTGCACTACAAGACCAAGCTCGCCGAGGGCCTGGTGGTCACCCGCAAGCTGGTCGACGAGCTGATCGAGAACGAAGTTGGCGAGCTGCACCAGCTGGCCAAGGACGAGCGGGCCCACCGGCACGTCGACGAGGCCCGGGACGTGTTCGCCGAGGCCGCCCTCGGCGACGACCTGCCCGGCTTCTTCACCCCGTACGCCTACGTGCGGTACCTGATCGCCCGGCCGCTGCAGCCGACCGGGCCGATCGGCCCCGACGACCTGCGGATGTCCGAGCGCGTCCCGCGCGAGCATCACCAGCCCGCCTGAGCGCAGGGACGCGAGGGCTTGCATCAGGGCAAGCATCGACACAGCGGCGGCATCCTCGGCGGAGTGACCGAGCCAGGGAGGTGCTCCGCCGACGAGACCGCCTGATCCAGGCGCTTGTGCGAACGGCCCGGCGATCCACCCGATCGCCGGGCCGTTCGTCGTTCTCGCCGACCTCGAGCGCGGG
>DATDBV010000408.1:0-42746 GCA_036524715.1 Nakamurella sp.
CGCACTTCACCCAGGACTTCCGGTCCGTGACCGGCATGACGCCCGGCGATTTCGCCACCCGCTACGGCTGAGCTGCTGCCGGCCGGAACCCTTCCTTGGCCATCACCCGGCGCCGGCGCCCGAACATCCGCTCCAGCAGCGGCACCTGGCTGTCCCGGAAGTCGTGGACCTCGGCCGGCCGGGCCGACCCCGCGCCGGTTCGGGTGACCCGGCCGATCTGCTGGATCACCCGTCCCTTGAAGGAAACCGGCATCGTCAGGAAGAGCGTATTCAGCGACGGTAGGTCCAGGCCCTCACCGGCCACCTTGTCGATGGCCACCAGGACGAACGGATCCTCCGCCCGGTCGGCGCCGACGAGCCGCGCGCGGACCGCGCGGCGTTCCGGCGGGGCGAGCTGCCCGTGCAGGGACAGGACGGGCACATCGCATCGCGGTTCGACCGCGGCGACCAGGTTGCCGAGGTGATCGATCCGGTTCGTCAACACCAGGCAGGTCCGCCCGGCTTCGGCCGCCCGAACGATCTCGTCGACGATGAGGGCATTCCGGGTCTCGTCGACGGCCAGTTCCGAGTAGATCGCCTGGATGGACGGCCCGTCGATGCCCGGTTCCTCGGTGGTGAAGGACGTCTCATGCACGATCAGGCTGCGGTCGGGTCGCTCGATGTCCTTGATCGTGTGCCGGATGGGCCCGCACTGCATGGTAATGAGTCCGTCCATCTGGTCGGCCCGAAACGGAGTCGCGGTCAGGCCGACCCAGTACCGGGCGTTCACCGTCCTGATCGCCGCCTCGGTGGCCGGCGCCGCGACCGCGTGGCATTCGTCGACGATGATCTGTCCGTACTCCTCCAGCACGGTCGGGTCGCCGGTGCGGTGGCTGACGGACTGCATCATGATCAGGTCGACCAGCCCGCGTCGCTTGCGGCGTCCACTGCCGAGCTGACCCAGCTGCTTGTCGGTCAGACTCAGGAACCGGGTCAGTCGATCGCGCCACTGCTGCAACAACTCTGCCCGGTTGACCAGGATCGCGGTAGGTGTCGCACGCTCGGCGATGAGCGCGCAGGCCATCACGGTCTTCCCGGACCCGGGCGGCGCGACGAGCACACCGGTGTCGTGACCGAGCAGGGCGTCGACGGCGCGCTGCTGTGGCTCACGCAGCTCGCCGGCGAAGGTCACGTCGATATCGGCGGGCTTGTCCGCCAGGATCTGTGTGCTCGGTGGGCGCCGGCAGCAGGCTGTTGCCGTAGGTGTGATCGCCGTGCAGGTGGGTGTCGACGGCCATGGTGATCGGCGCGTCGGCGCAGGCCCGGTTCACGGCCGTCCGGACCGCCCGGGTGCGGCGCTCGGTGGCGCAGGTGTCGACCACGACCACCCGTCGTCGTTGACGACCGCGCCGGCATTGTTGACCCAACCAGGAACCGTCCGGCTGGACCCAGGCGTGGACGCCGCCCGCCACCCCATGCAGGCTCGGTTCGCGTTTCGTCGCTCATCGGCAAGGGCCGTTCGTCGTTCCGGATCATCGGTCCCCGTCACCCCACCCAGGGCCGCTTGATCGCCGTAAAGTGCTCGCGATCCTCCCGTCGGGCGACCCACTCGAGCAGCCATGAATCGATGCCGCGCTATGCCGTCCCGGCCATCGCCGCGCGGTGGCTCGTGAACCCGTGGGGCGATGCTCCCTCCCCGTACTTCGGTGGATGCGCAGTCTCGCACGACGCCCGACACCCTCCTGTCCGGCAGTGGATCCAGGCACGGCAGGCGTCACGATGGCATGGCCGACAGACTGACGGCCGGCCGCATGAGCGACGTTGGACCACCAGTGTCATGGCCACCGTTCCGAGGATCCTTCCCGATCGGGCCGGCGACGACCCGCCGATCGTGGATGTCCGGGTCAGGTGTGCCGCTCCGGTCGGCCGGTCTCAGCAACGATCCGGAGTTCGACAAGACGCTGGTCGATGTTGTTGGCGTGTACTTGAAGCGACCGACGCGAGGGCAGTATCCGACCACGGGCTCCGTCGTCCCATTGGCAATAGGAGTCACAGACCGATGACAGGATCGACAGGAGTTGCCTGGCGAGGCCGTGATCGCTTCGACCTGGATCGGGTGCGGGGGGGCGGGTTCTGCGCCGCCCGGATTCCGGTTCATTCCCGGCAGCGCGATCCTGGGGACGGTGTTCGTCGCCCAGGTCGGCGACGTCCATTTCGCCCGGTCCGAGAGCTGACCTGCTGGGTCGGGCTGACGCCCAAGCACCACGAGTCGGACAAGCACGTGCACCGCGGACGGATCACCAAGCAGGGTTCCCGACTGGTCCACTGGGCCGCGCTCGAGTCCGTGCAGATCCTGCCCAAGACCAGCGTGGTGGGCCGGATCCGGCACCGGGTCGGCGACCGCCGCGGCCCCAACATCGGCGTGGTCGCGACCGACCGCCGGCAACTCGGACTCGCGATTGGTTGGTGCAACCATTGGGCGTAGCGGATTCTCTTGAAGGGAGCGCGGTGCCATGCCGAAGTACCTCTGGCAGGTCAGCTACACCGAGGCAGGAGCTAAGGGACTACTTCACGACGGTGGTACTGCCCGCCGCGATGTCATCACGGCGATGGTCGAGAGCTTGGGCGGCAGGGTGGAAGCCTGCTACTACGCCTTCGGTGCCACGGACCTGTTTGTCATCGGGGAGGTGCCCGATGAAGTTGCTGCGGCAGCTCTAAGCCTGCGCACGGCGGCCGCCGGCGGAGCACGCTCACAGACCATCCCACTGTTGACTCCAGAGCAACTGGATGAGGCGACGCGTCGCGAAGCGGCCTACGTACCGCCAGGGGCGAGCCAAACGGCAAGCAGTGACGTGACCGGGTCGCCGTAACGGAAGGCCATGGTGAACAGTGTGGTGGTCACCGCCGAGGCGCCGACGCCGATCGGGACGACGGCTACCTGACCTCGCACGTCGAGGTCGCGAAACGCCCGAATCGATCGCGGCAGGCACGGCAACATCACCAGGAACAGGATTGCGCGCTCGGACGATTGAAATCGTCGGTGCTGCGATGTCGCGCGCCAGGGGGAGTTGTAGGAAGGCGTCCGTTCCCCACAGCGCTGCCGCCACTGCAACCAACCAAGTGAGGTCCCTGGCTCGGGCCAAGGCCGTGGTCACTGCCCGGTTCCGATCCATTGGGTGGCTGCTCAGTGATCGTGACGGTCATCGTCGGTCGCGAATCGCGGTCAGGATGCCCTGGTGCACTTCGTCGACGGGGCCCTCCGTTCACGGTGACCAGGAAATCGGTGTAGTGCTCGAGGACGTGTGTGGTCTGGCTGTGGTAGAGGGCCAGGGCGATCGTGTCGGGATTGTCGTCGGGCCGGCCTCGGGCCAGCATGCGTGGGCTCGGCCTCCTCGGAATTTGCGGGGAGTGCGCAGGGAGTGCGCCGGTCAGACGCGGTCAGACGGCAACCAATTCGAACAGACCGTGCAGAATATCGTCATCCAACAGCCGCAGCGGATCGAACGGGAGGAATTCGGTGGTCATGACTTCCCGGTAGCTCGAGAGAATGTCCACGAGCTCTTTCATGCGCGGCAGCGGGTCGGACCAGAACCGACCGTGAACCGATAGGAACAGTGGTGGGTGCCAGCGTTCGATGTAGTCCCGGGAACCACCCAGCACTTCTACCTCCGCACCTTCGACGTCGATCTTGACGAGGGCGACGCGGGGCGGGTCGATGTCGGAGATGAATTCTTCGAGGGTCACGCACTCGACGGTCCACGAGGTCGCCGCTGTCCCGAAGAGCAGGCTGGACATGCTGTCGCCACCCGCCGCGGAGGTGATGTTGCCCAGCCGTGCCGAACCAGCCGCGGCGCCGATCGCCACCGGATGCACGCGGATCCGGTCAGCGAGTTTGGGGTTGCGGGCAACGTTGGCCAGCAGGCCGTCTCGTGCTATCGGATCTGGCTCGACGGCGTGACACCGGTCGGCGAGGCCGGCGCCGTACAACGCCAGCGGGCCGATCCAGGCGCCGACATCCACAAATGTCGAACCGGGAGTCAGCATCCGATCGAGCACACCGAAAGACGCGGGTTCCCAGTCGCCGGCGACGACCCGCCGCCAGAAGGGCACAAATTCGTCGTCGGCGACGACGAACTCCGCCTGGCCGACCTTTACCTGCATTGTTCGATGCTATCGGACGGTTTGTTGGTCGTGTCCGTCATCGCCGGAACCGTTTGCGGCCGGCCGCCAATGCCGCTGCGCGGCGAATCGTGCGTAGACAGCGAGATCGTCCGGAGCCATGACGGTTCGCTGCACCGGGGACCAGTGTTGCGCGCCGAGATGCCGGCCCGGCTCGAAGTTCCAGCTGTTGGCGCCGTGCCGCACATAGACGAAGGTGTCATCGTTGGGGACCTTGACCAGCCGGGCGCCGCCGCGCAGAACCTGGTGCAGGAATTGGGCGTCCTCGGCAAGGGACCGTTGGGGGTAGGACGCGGACCGCAACAACGACCTGCGGTAGACCAGGGTCCCCCCGACGATGTCGTGCGCGAACATCTCTCGATGGGCGTCGGGCGAGACCGCGAAAAGGACGGACGTGCGCACATCGAGGAAAAGGCATCCGGTCAGCCCGGTGACGTCCGCACAATCGGCGAGGATCGGCCGGAGTTGTCGGCCGAGTCGTCGCGGGGAGTACCAGTCGTCGTCGTCCCACTGGGCCAGCAGGTCGGCCCGGGCGAGGTCGCAGGCGAGGTTGCGTTTAGCACCGATGCTGAGCCGATCACGAAGGTGCCGGTAGGTGATCCGGGGGTCGTCGGGCAACAGGTCGGAAAGTCCCGGGACGCCGTCGTCGACGATGATCAGTTCCGCTCCCGGCTGATCCTGCCGACGAAAGTACTCGATCGCCTGGAGTGCGAGCGGCACCCGGTCGGCGGTCGGCATGATGCACGACACCACGGGCGCGCGCGTAGGTGTGATCGTCGACGCCGATGGGCGTACGGCCGGCGTTTCCTCGGGGTCGAGGTCGCACCTGAGGAACTTGGCGAACGCATCGCAGGCCTCGCCCGCGCAGTGCCCCGACAGTTGGTCCGCTCGAGGGCACCCGGCGCAGAACCTGGACCGGTAGCGCAGGGAGCTTGCCCGGCCGTGCTCCGCCTCCTCCAGGTGTCGCCGGGCGGTGAGTGGACCCCGGTGCACGAAGGCCGCCTTGACCCACAATCCGCTCCATCCCGCACAAGCGGCTCGGGCGTTGAGGTCCATCTCCCAGCGGCCGCCGAGCCCGTAACCCTCGTCAGCGCCGCCCACATCTTGCAGCGTTTCGCGGCGGATGGCGTAGCAGAAGTCGGCCAGGCTGAGCAGCGGACGCAGAGTGGTTGCGCTCGTGCCGAATCGGCGCTGCAGCCGAACGGCGGATTGGTCCAGGCCGGCCTGGGTTCCGTCGGACGTGGGCATTATGCACTGCTCATTCCACGCACGATTGGTCGAGGGCCCGGCGACACCACAGCGCATATCGCTGTCGAATGCATGCAGCATGCGGTCCAGCCAGCCGGGGGCGACCAGCGCACCGCCTTCCAGCAGCACCAGGATGTCGGCGGCCGAATGCGTTGCGAGGCGATTCAGGCATGCGGCGCCACCGAGTGGAGTACTGGATCCCAGTTGCGGAATGTGGTCCAGATCGGCGAGCACGCCGAGCATGTCGGGTGCCGGTCCGTCCGGGAGCAGCACCACCTGATGATTCGGGCCGGTGTTGCGTTCGATGGACCTCAGCGTCGCCAGCAGGGCGGCCGGGTCGACCGTGGCGACCACGCCGATGAGCACCGAACTGCGTTCTGGGGCAAGGGGTTCTGAGGCAAGGGGCTCGGCCGTAGCGGCAGGCCGAGCCCGCGAGGCCGACCGCGATCTCGCGTGGTCGACGGCGGCCAGCCGATAGGCCTCGATTTCGGGTCCCATCACCGCGACCACCTCGTCGAGCGCGACAGGGCGCCAGCGACTGCCCAGGGTGTTGTCACGGCTGGTGCGGCTGCTGGTGTTGCCGCCGTGCAGGGTGGCCACGACCAGCGCCGGTTCGTCGAGGGCGATGATCCGCCGGGAACCGCCTCGCCACAGGAACCGGGTGTCCTCCCCCTTCGGGATGGCGGCGAACTCGTTGCGCTCCCAGAACGTCCGGGTGTACGCCAGGGATGACCCGGCGACCCAGGGCCGGCCGCGATCGGGGTACTGGTAGCGCCACGCCTGCCCGGCGAGGGGGTCGTGGAACAGCAGTGTGCGCACCCCGCAGGCGTCGGCCCCGGTGGTGATCAGCGTCCCCACCTGGGTGCTGATGCGTCCGTCGGCGTACCAGTCGTCGTCGTCCCAATGCAGCAGAACGTCGCCGCATGCCTCCTGGCAGGCGAGATTCCGCTTTGTCCCCAACACCACCCGATCGGGCAGTCGCCGGTAGCGGATGCGCGGGTCATCCGGCACGACATGCTTGACCGGCTCGGCCCCGTCGTCGAGGATCACGAGCTCGCGTTCGGGATAGTCCTGGCGAAGGAAACTGGCAATCGCCAGCGGAACGAAGGCCACGCGGTCGCACGTCGGCATGATGCACGACACCAAGGGGCCGCTGATTGACACGTGAGGCTGATCCAATCGTGGAACTCCCTCCGGGCGCGGTGTGGACTCGCGGGTGAAGCGGACTCGCGGGTGAAGCGGACTCGCGGATGAGATGGAGAAGGCGGACCCATGCCGAGCCCGTCCCGGGGGCCGATCCAGCGTTTCACGAAGTCGCTCCGGCAGCATCCGATGGTGCGGCGCATTTTCGCCCTGCCGCCGGAAATCGTGATGTCGCCGGCGCCCGCAGAGGGCGTAGCTTTCCCCCATGAGCGGCGGCCTTGCGAGCCCGACCGTGCGCGCGACCGCGAGTCCGACCGTGCGCCGGGCGGCAGCTCCCGAGCCGGCAGCCCGGTCGCGGCCCGCCTCGCCCAGTCGCATGGGCGCCCGGCATCCTCCGACGGCGACCGATGCCCGGCGCGAACGGGCGCCGAGCACCCGTGAGCGCATGCGGTCATCATTCGGGGTGGGACCGCAGGGGCTCGTGGAGGACGCCGCCCGGATCGTCGCGCCCGCTGAGCCGGGAGCGGCCGAGCGCACCCTGGCCACGACCTCGCCGGCCAGGCCGGCGACGACACGCGAGCGGATCGTCAACCACGCGCTCGCAGCCGGCCAGACTGTACCACCGGGCGTCCCTGCGCCCGCGCGCGCGACCGGTGCGCGGCGATCGGCCGATGCCCGGCGACCCACAGGAGCCCCCCGACCCGCCGATGCCCCACGCCTGATCGGCGCGCCACGCCTGATCGGCGCGCCACGTCCGACCGGTGCGCCACGTCCGACCGGTGGCGCACGCCCGGCCGATGCCCGGCCGGATCGCCGCGCCGCCCTGATCGACGTCCGCGGCGGCGCTGCCGTCGTCGTGGCCGCTGCGGACGGCGCGGTCGCCGACCGTGGCGTCCCCAGGCCCACCGAGCCGGGGGCCGGCGGAGCGCCGACTCGCGCCGGCCCCGGGCGCGCGGCCGCGGACGGTGATCGGCGTCGCCCCACCGGCGTCGAGGTCGAAGCGTCCGCGGACCGTCCGGTCACCGCACCCGACGTCCCCCGCCCCACCCCCGAGCCGGAGGCCGACGGTGCGCCCACCCGCGCCGGCCCCGGGATGGCGCAGATCAACTTGACCGCCGCCATCGCCCAACCCGCCGCAGGCCAACTCCTCGCCCCGACGGCCGAACCGGGCCTTCGGGCGATGACCGCGCGGGCGCGGCTGGCCGGCAGACGCGCCAAGGACCACCAACCGGGCATCGAGGGTGCGGCCACCGCACAGGGTGCGTCGGCGCCGGACCCGCAGAACGACGTCAACAGCCAAGCGGCCGCCGACCAGGTGGAGGAGATGGGCCGGCAGGAGCCTGGACCGTTCGACCCGGCGGCGTTCAAGCGCGACGTCAAGGCCGCCGTCGAGGCGATGGCGCCGCCCGCGAATCTGGAGGAGGCCGACGAGTTCGAGGAATCGGGCCTGGCCGGCCAGGCAGCGACGGCCATCCACGGGATCGTCACTGGCGGGCGGGCCGACTCCGAGCGCGACATCGAGGTCGCCACCGCGGCCGAGCCGGATCCGTCCGGCAAGGAACCCAAGCCTGTCACGACCATGGTCGACGACGCACCCGGGCCGCCGCTGCCCGACGTCGACGCCGCGGCAGCCATGCCCGGGCGTCGTCCGCCGCAAAAGACCGACCTGTCCGCCGGGCCGCTGCAGGTCGACGCGGAGATGGCCGCGGGGAATCTCACGCAGACGCAGCTCGCCGATGCGAACGAGCCCGAGTTCAGCGCGGTCCTGGATGCCCGCCAGCAGGTCCGCGAGCACGCGGAGGCCGACCCGATCGCCTACCGCAGGCACGAGGGGCTGCTGCTCACGACCGGACGCGCGGAGGTCGAGGGGGTGGCGGCCACCCAGTTGGCCGGTATGCAAGGTTCCCGCATCACGACGCTCGGCGGCGTCCTCGGCGCCAAGGACGCGACGAAGCTGGCCGACGAGCAGCTGCGGGCCGAGGTCAACAACTCGATCCTGGAAATCCATCGGCGCACGCGGACCGACGTCACGACGCTCCTCGGGACGCTCGACACCGCCGTGGACACGATCTTCACCGCGGGTGAGAAGGCCGCCCGGAACCACTTCGAGCAGTACGTCGACCAGAAGATGCGCGCCTACAAGGCCGACCGGTACGGCGGCGTCTTCGGCGGCGCGTACTGGCTCAAGGACAAGGCCTTCGATCTCCCCGACGAGGTGAACGACTTCTACCGGGACGGGCGAGCCGACTATCTCGAGGCGATGGACGGCGTCATCGATGCGGTCGCGAGCGTTGTCGGTCTGCTCCTGGGTGCCGCGCAGCTGCGCATCATGGCGGGCCGGGATGAGGTTCGTGGCTTCGTCGTCGGGCTGCCGATGTCGGTGCGGACGCTGGGTGAGCAGGCGGCTGACGACCTGGACGGCCGGTTCGATCAGCTGTCCTCCGACGTCGACGCCAAGCGCGACGAGATGGTCGACGCGATCGCGCGTAGGTACGTCGAATCGCGGGACGACCTCGACACCAGGATCACCGAGCTCCAGGAGGCGAACAAGGGCTTCGTCTCGAGGGCGATCGACGCCGTCGTCGGTGTCCTGAAGACCATCTACGAACTCGGCCGGCTGCTGCTCCGGGTGCTGCTCAAGGCGGCCTCCGCGATCGATGACATCCTCACCGACCCGATCCGCTTCCTGGGCAATCTCATCGACGCGGTCAAGGGTGGTCTCGATCGATTCGTCTCGCGGATCGGTGTGCACCTGCAGCAGTCGCTGCTCGATCTCCTGCTGGGTGAGCTGGGTGGCGCGGGGATCACGATGCCCCAGCAGCTGGACTTCCACGGCATCCTGGATCTCGTCCTGCAGGTCCTGGGCCTGACCTACCGGAGCATCCGGGAACGGGTCGTCAAGCGCTTCGGCGAGCCGGTCGTGGTCCTGATGGAGCAGACCGTCGACATCTTCCACACCCTGGTCTCGCAGGGCGTCGGCGGGCTGTGGAACTGGATCAAGGAGAAGCTCACCGACCTCGAGGACCTGGTCGTCGGCAAGATCTCCAGGTACATCACCGACCGGGTAATCAAGGCGGGGATCGGGTACGTCCTCGCGCTGCTCAACCCCGCCGCGGCCTTCATCAAGGCCTGCCAGGGGATCTATCAGATCGTCATGTTCGTCGTGGAGCGTGCCAGGCAGCTCGCCGAGTTCGTCGAGGCGATCCTGGACTCGATCACCGCCATCGCGCAGGGCAAGGTGGGCGCCGCCGTCGAGAAGATCGAGGGTGCACTGGCCGGCGGCCTTCGGCTGGCAATCGCGTTCCTGGCCAGGCTCGCCAACCTCGGCGCGATCTCCGAAGTGGTGCGCTCGATCATCGCCGCGGTGCGCAAGCCGATCACCAGGGTGGTCGACGGCATCATCTTCGGCGGTGCGGAGGCTTTCCGGCGGACGGTGGGGTCGCGGATCGCCGCCCGGCCGGCCAGCCGGCGCCTGGCGGACACCGCCCCGCTGCCGCGCGCCGACAACGAGCCGGCCCAACCGGCCAGGGTTGCCCAGGACCTCGTCGAGGTCGGACCCGACGAGCGGCACGTTGTCTTCGCGCAGTTGGCGGCGACCGGCCAGATCGACATCGGCATCAAGAGCACCCCGCAGCTGGTCACCGACCTGGTCGGTCACTACGGCTCGCGGATCGACATGCTGCCGGTCACCGCGCCGGCGCGGCTGCCCAAGGGTGGCCGGCCGGGCGACCAGCCCAGGATGCAGGCACGAGCGGCGCTGAACCGGATCCTGCGCCGCGCGGGCGCCCTCGAGCTGGACTTCGAACGGGACTACGACGCCCGCCAGGCGATGCACCGAACGGCCTCGATGGCGGGCGCGGCCGGCGTCTTCGAACCTGATCCGCGGCTGACGAGCGGGCTCGCCTCGCTCGGCGCCGACGTCCAGCTGCTGCTGCGGATGTTCTACGCCTACGACAAGCCCCGGTTCGCCCGCGCCGAGGACGAACCGGCACGTGGCCAGAAGCTGACGGCCCGGGTGTCGGTGACCCCCGCGGGCGGGGGCACGGTGCTGCCCGCGGACGACGGCCGGTTGCGCGGCATCCACCCGACGCGCCCGGGTGGGTCCGGCTTCGAGTTCCTCGCACCCGATCCGCACCTTGCGACCCCGACCGGTGGGTGGGTGCGGCCGGGCGGCGCCGAGCCGGCGCGCGGCATCGTCCACACCGACGTCCAGGCCCTACCGGCACCAGGCGCCGGCCAGTCGGCCGTCATTCGCGACGTTGTCGTCCGGAGCTGGGCGGTCGGTGGGAGGCCGCACCGTGGCTCGAACGCGAGCCACACCGAGACCCAGTTCTTCCATTGGCTGGGCAGGCAGGGCGAGGAGTTCAACGCGCGGATCACCGCGATCGAACTGCGCAGCGTGCTGAGCCCCTGCGGGGACTGCACGACGCTGTTGGCCGGAATCGCCAGGATGCTTCGCAAGCGGCCGCGGGGAGCGCCTGCCGTCGCGCTGATCGTGTTCTGGGACAAGGTGTACGGCAACGAGGAGGGAGACGTCGGGCCGGCGGCAGCGACGTTCCAGCGTCATGTCGTCAGCCTCGGAGACTCGGGCTGGATCGTTCACGGACCGACCCCTCCGGCGTAGCATCGGGCGATGGCGGTGGGCTTGGCGCACCCGGTGCAGCGCCGCTCGGTCGGTGCAGAAACCGCCGCGCGGGCTCGCCCGGTGACGGCTGGCCCGAGCCGAATGCCGCAATTGCCCCGGACGGCACAGCTGACGCAGCGGCCGGTGGCAGGCCCCTCGCGGGCGGCGACCACCCGGGAGCGGATGGTGGCGACGTTCGCGCTGCCCACCGACCACGGTCGCCTGCAGATCGACCCCGACCACGAACCCCTGGTGGGCGTCGATGAGGTCGACGCGGAACGAGATGTCGAGGCGTCGATGGATGCTGACGACCGGTTGGCCGCGACCGAGCCCGAGCCGGCGTTGGATCCGGTCTCGGTGGCCGGTCTTGAACGTGCACTCGAGCGGGAGCCTGGGGAGGCCCCCGAGTTGGTCGCCGGCCCGGTGTCCGGGGACTCCGCCTGGACGATGCGAGCCCGGATCCTGCGGGGCGCCCGGGCGGGCGCGGTGGGCGGCGCGGCGGCCGAGTTCGCAACGTCCGCGGAACCCACGAAGCCGGTCGAGGTCGCGAAGTCGGTCGAACCCGCGAAGCCCGTCGTCGTCGCGAAGTCCGTCGTCGTCGCGAAGTCCGTCGTCGTCGCGATGCCGGTCGAACCCCCGAAGCCAGCCGACCCGGCCCCCGAACTTCAGTCCGAAACTGGACCGGAGGCCGACGAGACCACGGCCCCGGTGCGCGCCCCGGGCATGGCCAAGCGGCAGGTCGCGGCGCGGGCAACGATCACTCCGATCGTGGGTCACCCACCTGCCCGGCCCGTCATCCCGCCCGACAGGCCGGACCCGTTCTCACCATCGATCCTGGAGCAGGCGCCTATCGAGAAACCCGCGGAAGAAAATGCACCGGCGACCACCGTCGAGGCAACGGCCCGCGGACCACCGACCGCCGGAACGTCCCATATGCCGACAATCCAAGCGAAGCTCTCCGTCAGCAGCCCGGGCGATCCGCTCGAGTTCGAGGCCGACGAGGTAGCTCTGCGCGTGCTCCGGGGTGGACCGCCGCCGGCCGGTGGCGAGTCCCCGTCGGCCCAATCACCGGGCAACGCGTCTCACGGGCAGGTTCAGCGCGCGTCGAAGGCTACCCGCGCACCCCCGAACGCCGGCTCCAGCCACGCCGTTCCGCGGACGGTGTCGTCGGCCGTTGCCTCCCCGGTTGGTGGCCGGCCCCTGGACGCCGCGGTTCGGGCACGGATTGAACCCCACCTGGGCGTCGACCTCGGGCATGTCCGGGTCCACCAGGGAAGCGACGCCGCGGTGGCCGCGCACGACCTGCACGCGCGTGCCTTCACGTCCGGGCCGACGATCTTCCTCGCCGCCCGGTCGTCGCCGACCGACGTTGCCCTGATGGCGCACGAGGCGACACACGTCGTCCAGCAGCAGGCCGTCCCGGCAAGGCGGTCGACCCTGATGCGGGACGTCTCGGATTTCCTGCCCGACGTTTCGCTCAGCGACCTCATCCCGGATTGGATTCTCGACGGGGTCCGCTCCGCGGTCCGGCTGACTCCTGGATACCTGCTGCTGACGTTCATCACCGGCAAGGATCCGCTCACCGACGAGCCGGTCGCGGTGAGCGCCGAGCGACTCATCGAGACGCTGCTGACGTACGGACCGTTCGGCGCCGCCGTCGGCGCGGTGCTGCAGTCGATCGACGTTCTCGGTCAGATCTTCGATTTCGTCACCGAGGGACTGGCTGCCAACGACCTCACCCTCGCGCGGCTCGAGCGTGACATCAACGCCGCGTGGGACGAGATGTCGGTCGGCAACGGCATCGCCGGCAACCTCGCGATCGTCCAGCGCTACGTCACCGCGCTGCTGCAAGACGTGGCCCGCTTCGTCGAGTCGATCGTCGACCGCGTCTTGGAGGTCGTCCGCTCGGTTGTCGCCGAAGTCGCCGAGCCGCTGCTGGAGACCCCGGAGATCGCGCCGGTCTGGAACCTGGCCAAGAAGGTCCTGCGCTACGACCCGCTGCGCGGTGTCGAGGTACAGGCTCCGACGGTCGAGATCATCGCCGACTTCCTGCGCCTCCGCGGCCAGGAGCAGCGCCTGGCGCAGATGCAGGAGCGCGGCACCCTGCAAGAGACCGCCGACTGGCTGGACACCCAGCTCGGGACGTTCGCGAGCCTGGTCACCGAGCTGGGCACGCTCTTCAGCGATGCGTGGCAGGCGGTCCAGCCGCAGAACCTGCCCGATCTGTTCAGCACCCTCGGTGCGCTCGCGCAGCGCGCGTTCGGCTTCGTCCAGCGGGTGGGCCAGTTCGCGGCGACCGTCATCGTCAAGATCCTGGAGCTGGTCAAGCGTGCGCTGCTCGGCTGGCTCAGCGAGAACGCCCACCGGGTACCGGGTTTCCACCTTCTGACGGTGATTTTGGGGCAGAACCCGTTCACCGGCGAGCAGGTCCTGCGGACGGCCGAGAACCTGATCAAGGGGTTCATCACGCTGCTGCCCGGCGGCGAGGCCACCTACCAGCAGCTGGCCGAATCCGGCGTCATCACCGCGGCGGCCGAGCGCATCGAGGGCGAGATGGCGCGGCTGGGCATCTCGCTGGAGCTCATCACCGGGATCTTCCTCGGGATCTGGAACACACTGACACTGGACGACCTGCTCGACCCGATCGGCGCGTTCGGCCGGATCCTCGCGCTGTTCGGCGAGCCGCTGTTGCGGCTGATCGTGTTCATCGGGGTCGTCATCGAGGTCGTGGTGACGCTCATCCTGCGGCTGATGAACTTCCCGACGGAGCTGCTCGGGAGCGTCATCAGCAACACCATGCAGGCGATCGCCGACATCAAGCGCGATCCCGTCGGATTCCTGCTGCACATGGTGGAGGCGATCAAGCTCGGCTTCACCGGATTCTTCGGCAACATCCTCACCTACCTGACCGACGGACTGGTGGCGTGGCTGTTCCGCGGGCTCGGTCAGGTCGGGATCACGCTGCCGACGGACTTCTCGCTGGGCTCGATCCTGAAACTCGTCCTCCAGGTACTCGGTCTGACGATGGAGCACCTCTGGGAAAAGCTCGGCGAACACATCGGTCCCGAGAAGGTGACGATGATCCGCGACGCGCTGAACACACTCTCCGGCGCCTGGGCGTTCATCCAGGACGTGCAGCGCGACGGGCTGTCGGCGATCTGGCGCTACGCGGCGGACCAGCTCGGCGCGATCTGGAGCACGCTGCTCGGCATGGCCACGGAGTGGATCATGAAGACCGTCGTTGTCAGCGCCACCGTGAAGCTGCTGAGCTTCCTCGATCCCACCGGGATCATGGCGGTGATCAACAGTTGCGTCGCGTTCTTCAACGCGGTGATGTCGGCGATCGAGTACCTGCGCGACATGCTCGAGGTGCTCAACCGGTACGTCTCGACCCTGGCCGCGGTGGCCGCCGGGAACGTCGTTCCGGGTGCGCAGATGCTGGAGCGGGGTCTGGCCAGCATCATCCCGATCGCGATCGGCTTCCTGGCCAAGCAGGTTGGCCTGGGCAACGTCCCGGAGAAGATCGTCGAGCTCATCGGGCGGTTGCGGGAGATCGTCGATCGGGCCCTGGACTGGTTGATCGAGCAAGCGCTGCGGCTCGGGCAGGCTGCGCTGAATGCGCTGGGGCTGGGCAAGAAGACGGAGCCGACAGCTGCACATGACCCGGAGAAACAGGCGCGCATAGACGCGGGACTGGCGCATCTTAAGGCGGAGGAAGCGGCCCGGCTCGTCGCGGGCAAGTTGTCCCGCGAGAACGCTGACGCCATCGCTTCTAAGGTGAAGAGCTATCACCCCGTCTTCACCTCACTCGTGGTCGTCGACGGCGGTGGACGATGGGACTTTGACTACACAGCTTCCCCTGGCACGATCCAGACGGGAGCACCGAAGGACGAGAAGACCGCGCGCGACGCACACGACGAAGTCATCGGTCGAATGAGTAGCGACAACCTCTCGCTGCTGAAGGGGCATGGCGCCTTTACGGCCGGTCACGGCGGCTCTGTCTTCACCACCGCGGAACGTGACGCGGTCGACGATATCGGCTACGCCACTGGCGATCACAGCGACATGTCCATCAAGGAGCCGGGCACGACGAGGCTACTTCCAAAGACGAAATGGGGCAAACTCGGCAAGGCGAATTGGATCCCGGACCATCAGCCGTTCCGCACCATCGGTCTGGGCGGTGGTACGGTTAGCTTCCGTTTCTATCCGCATTCCAATACGTCACGGTACAAGCAGGGTGGCGCAGTTCGGGTGTACAAGGACTGGATGAAGCAGGCCCGCTCTCGGGGTGAGAGCAATTGGTCGGAGGGATTGGAAAGTGACTGGTTCTGGTAAATGCCCGGAGCATGAACCATTGGCCGTGAACGTGTCTCGACTCATTTCATTGGTCCGCGATCAGACCGGTCTCGACCGGCTACCGTTGCGCCCGGGCTGCTCGGATTCTCGCGTGAGTCGCCTGGAGAGCGAGCTTGGGATCTCGCTCCCGGACGCGTATCGCGAACTGTTGCGGTGCTTCAACGGCCAGGAGGGCCAGCCTGAGCTGACCTTTCCACCCGAGAACGTGGTATTCTTGAGTGACAGCGAAGTAAGTCGCTTGTGTCGCGAATTCCGTGAGTACCACGACGACGACCAGTTCGCGATGGAGCTCCGCGATGCGGATCGGGTGAGATCGGTATTGTATCATCGCGGCCGGGTACCCATTGCATTCAATGAAAGCGGTGGAGTATACCTTTGCGTGGATCTCATCCCGGGCCCTGCGGGAACTCTCGGTCAGCTCCTGGTCAATATCAACGAAATCGATTGCGTGGTACTCGAGCGCGGCACCGCAGAATTGATTGAGCGCTACGCGCGGTTCCTCGAAACTGGGTCTGTGACCGTCGAGCGACAATCACCCGAGTATGGGGACGGCTACTGGTGGGCACGCGACGGGCGCTACCTCGACTACGCGGGTTACCGCGAAATCGCGGCTGGCTTGGATCTGAGACGATGACGGGCCAACTGCTTCCTGACCGGTGCCCCGGCTTCCATCCCGCAGCAGGTTTTCATTGGATAACCAAACGACCTATGCGGACCTTTCCGACCAGTCACACGAGGGGGTGGCAGGGCAACCCGTCGCGTATTACGATGTCGTATGACTACGCTTACAATTCGCAGTGATGCGGAGGTGGAGCGGGCCTTGGAGTCACTGACTCGGAACGGGCAGTTCCGCTCCCAGGCGGTACGGGCTGCGATTCTGGGCGCCGAACGGGCGCATCGGCACGCGAGGCTGCGGGCCGAGGCCGAGCAACTGCGCAACGACCCCGATGATGTCGCCGCATCGCGAGAGCTGGCCGCGGAGATGGACGCCATCCGTGCGTGGTGACCTGTAGCGGCTGAAGGCGCCCGACGATGTTCATGGCCACGAACAGGCCGGCGCAGGCTACGCCGTCGTGGTCCAATCCGACGACCTTCCACTATCGACATGGATTGTGGCGCCGACGTCGACCGGCCGGCGGGTAGCATCCCTTCACCCCGAGGTCGAGATCGACGGCACGAAGACCCGCGTGATGGTCGAACAGCTGACCGTGATCGACCCACAAACACGCCTGGGCGGGTTCGCTGGCCAGCTTGGCAGCTCCGAAATGCAGGCCGTCGACGCCGCGCTGCAGACCGTTCTCGCCCTCAACTGACCACGCACCTGCGTGCCCGGTCGACCGAAGGGCCGCGACCAGCCCCGCCGCAGGAGCAGGGCGCTGCCACCGGGTCGCTACAGCTCAGCTACGGGTGGCGTAGATCGCACACCTGTCTGCGGCGGTCATGCCCGATTGCGATCACCAGGACACCCGGGCGCCTACGTGGGACCGTGGATCTGGCGGTGGCCACAAGATGGCGGTAGGCGCGGACCCGTGGGACCGCGCCTACCCGAGGACTCGAACCTCCCGAGGCGAGCCTGAAAGCTCGTCCCCGCACCGAAGCTTCACGATAGCCCGAGGCGGGCCATTGCAACAACTCTCACCAGTTGATCGTCTCGGGGACCGAGGGTCCGGCGGCGAAATGCGCGTTGTCGGTGGCCGCCCACCGCCAGCCCGCCGTGCTGAAAGGTGATCCGCGCCGCCAGAAAACAATCGCGTTGACGGCATGGAGGACGACTCCTCGACGGGTGCCGATGCAGCTGTTCTCCCGCACCTGGATCAGTGGCCCGAAGGTGCCGTAGACGTGGATCCCGTCCAGCGGTCCCACCAACGTCCCCCATTCGGGCGCCGGCGGTGCGGTCAACTCCACCGAATTGCCGTGGATCCGCAGGTGGAAGACGCTGCCGACGTAGATCCCGTGACGCTCGGCCGAGAGGCTCGGCACGTTCAGCTGGACGAGATTGTCGGTGATGCTGACCCGGTACGCGACACCGCGGTTCCCCGAGCTGCCGCTGGTCCCGACATGGATGCCCTGCGTGAAGCCGAGGATCCGGTTGCTGGTGATCCGGGCATCCGGGCGGGGGTCGACGGTGAGTACCCCCGGCTGGGGAAATCGGGTGTCGATGCCGGTGCCCCGGCCGGCGATGACGATCCCCTGACCACCGGCGGTGGTGGCGTTCTGCCGGGTCAGGTTCTCGGCCAGCGTCCTCAGGACCGTCCGGGCCGCGGCCGGGATGGTGACAACCGGCCGACCGAACCCGAACATGTCGCTGACCAGCAAACGGCGCATGGAACGCAGGTTGGACAGCAGGAACCCGGCTGGTGCCTGGCGCTCGCCCCAGTTGCCGGGGATCGGATTCCGGTCAAAGACCTGACGCCAGGTGCCCGTGCCGAAGGACAGCGTGGTCGAGAAGGTGATGAACTCGGCCCCCCAGGAATCGAGATGCACGATGAAGCGCCGGCGATCACCGGCCGAACTCGCCTCGACCAGGACGTTGGGACTTCCGACGAGCAGTTCGTCCGTCGCCTCGTCGGTCTCGCCGATGATGAAGTCGTCGAGCAGTAGCCGCCCGACCCGTCCCGCGACGATGGGGTCGGCTAACGCATCTCTCAGCGGCCACTCGTTCGGCGGGGCGGAGATCACGTTGCTCTGGACATCGACCGAGGCCGCATTGACCACGAGCAGGCCCACCTGGGCGTTGCCGGCCAGGATGTGGCAGCCGCGGACCCGGACGTCGGGCGCACCGACACCGGGCCCCGGGGAGCGGACCTCGACGGCGCTCATCCGGCGCGAGGTGCTGTCGGCGCAGGACGCGGTCACCCGCTCGATGTCCAGGCCGCGGCAGCTGACCGCCGCCAGTGAACCGGCGAGCCCCTCGCCGACGGTGCCCGCCACCCCGCCCACAATGGTGACGTCCTGCATTCGGACGTGGCCGCACTCGACGAAGCGCAGCACACTGTCGATCCCCTTCCCGCGCAGGATCGTCGCGGCTCCGGCGCCGGAGATGACCAGGTCTCCTTTCGATTGGACGGTGACCGGTTTGCTGACCTCCCAGGTGCCCGGGTGGATGCACAGGCGCGCACTGGCGAACTCGGGGATCGTGTCGAAGACGGTCTGCCAGTCGTTCTCGGGCCGGATGATGATCTCGCCGCAGCTGGCGTCGACGATCATGGGTGGGCGCTCGAACAGCTCCTCGATCGCCTCCTGGACGGTGTCGCTGGTGCTGTCGACCCGGCCGCCCGCGAACGCGACGTCGTCGGCGTCGAGATCGCACGGGTGGGAGAAGCGCTCGTCGAGCCACGCCAGCAACCGCAGTGGCTGTGCAGGAGCCGCGAATTCGAGCAGCGCAAGTGGAGCGAAGCGGCGCTCCGGGCCGTGCGGGAACGGCCGCCACGGTCCGTTGGCGTTGTCACCGAGCACGCGCGCCTCGTGCTGCCAGTACTGGCCGGGCCGGTAGGAGCCGGTCGCGGACAGTTCGACGGTGAGGCCGTCCTCCAGAACATGCGGACCGGGCGACGCGGCGCCGCCCCCGGCGATCTGCTGGGGGTCGAGGATTCCGTGCCAGCGACGCAGCTTGAGAACGGCGTCGGGCAGGGTGCCGAAGCGGTCGTCCAGGCTCACCCCCTCGAGCACGTTGTCGGGCTCGACCAGCCGAAAGACGACCTCGTCGGCGGAGGCGGCGATCTCCACGGCGGCCAGCTGGGCGAGCCACCCGACCGCGCGCTGCGCGGGCACGAAGCCGGTCGCGCCGACCTGAGCCAGCGCGTCGTCCCCGAGATCGATGACGTTGCTGAGCACTTCGACGATGTCGCCGGCGGCGAGTGCCGTCCCGGCGTCGAACACCAGGTTCTGTCCGGCGCCGTCCAGCCGCGCCGCGAACAGTTCGGAGCCGTTGTCGCGCGACCATTTCAACCGAACCTGGGAGAGGCCACCGCCGCGATGCACCTCCACCCGGTACAGCCGGTTGTCGCTACCGGAGTAACCGGCGATGTCGGGCAGCGCGCAGGGGTCGGTGGTCGGTGTGCTCTCGGGCACGTTGATGTTGAGCCGGCCACCGGAGACCTCGACGTTCGCGAAGGCGGCACGGATCGCGTCGGCCGCCGCATCGCCCGCCGGCAGCACACCGGTGAGCGTCGCCAGCTTCACCTGACCGAGCAGTTGCGTGCGGGTGCAGGTGTCCGCGGAACCCAGCGCCACCTCGTGGATGCCCGGGTCCTCGACCGCCGTGATGTGGCGCTCCCAGGTCTCCAGGTAGACGACGAGTCGGCCGCCGGCCGCCAGGCCGGCAGGCGCGACGAGCCCGCCCAGGGGTGGCGACGGGAGGCTGGCCGCCCACGGAAACCCGGCGGACTCCGGGAACGCAACCGCCGGGAAGGAACCACCGCCGCGGGCGTCGGTCACCAGGCCGTCCACGTGGTAGCTGCCGGGGGCGACCCAGAAAGCCGGTTCGGTTCCCGCCATCTCGTCTTGTTCGAGCAGGAACAGCCACACCTCGTCGCCGGCGGCGATCGCGATGTCCAGCGGGTCCAGGGGTAGCCCGCCGGTCGCGAACTCGACCCGCTGCATGGCGTCGGGCGACTCGGGGGTCAGCTGGACGTCGATGCCGTTGACCTTGATGGTGGTCGGTGCCTCGACCCGGGCCCACAACGCCGCGCGGCCGAGCCCGGCGGGATCCATCGGCTGCAGAACCGGCACGGTGACCTGTGCCGGAGCACCGCCGCCGGACAGGTAGAGGGCCGGGTAGCGATCGGCGAAACGGTGCCGGTAGTCGATCCAGGCATCGGGAGTGCCCCGTTTCACCGCGAGTCCGTGCTGCGCCTCCGCGAAGATCGCCAGCAGTCGACCGGGTGTGACGAGGAATCCGAGGTCGGGGCTGCCCGCCGAGCAACTCAATCCGCGGGTCGTCGAACGCACCTCGCCCAGCACGGCGTCGACCATCGACGCGACATCGCTGTCCAGGACCGGTCGGCCCATCTGCAGCAGGACGCGCCGGTAGTTGCGGCCGCGCTTGCGGTCGGGTTCGTGCCCGCGGGAGTAGTCGCCGTGCATCGCTTCCCCTCAATCGATCCTGATGATTCCGCTGACCAGTCCGGCCGGCGTGAATTCGCCGAGACGCTGCTCGAAGCCGACCATGCGCTCCGCACTCCGGATCAGGTTGAATGCCCCCATCTCCGAGCCGCTCTCCGCGCCGCGGCTGATCGCCGTGTCGCAGTCGGCCCGCAGACGCCACCAGGCCGGGTCGCGCCGGTTCAGGGTGACGACCCGAACCGGTGTGCCGACCACGACCCGGTGCACCCGCGGCAGCACCGAGTCCTCGGCCACCCGGCTGTAGCGCACGCAGCCGCGGAAGCGGTCCTCGACTGTGACCCGTCCGTCGAAGATGACCTCGGAGGCCTCGATCGCCCGCACCCGTACCTCGCCGCCGACCGACACGCGGTCGAGCGTGACCATCCCGGCGGGAGCCACCAACGCGTCGTGCGGACGGGCGTCGACGATGCTGTCCGAGACGACCAACTGGCCGGCGCCCGCGAGCACGAGCCCCGCCGTCATGCACCGCGTGACCCTCACCTGGGCACCGGTCGCCACATCGGCGAACTCGATCCGGTTGCCGGCGTGCAGCACGGTGCACAGCTCGAGCGTGACCCGTGCGGCCGGCGGGAGCGTCATCCCCGGCCAGCCGGCGCCGCCGAAGGCGATCCCGCGCAGGGTGATCGCCGCGTACTCCGGGGCCGACGGAGGCACCGTCCAAGCCGGATCGACCAGCACCGTCGGGCGTTCCCGTTCGGCGGCCTGGATGGTGAGCGAGAGCCGGGTGCCCTCACGCACGGCTTGGTCGGCAGGAGCGACCGGCCACCGCGGTGCCTGCGCCGGGTAGGTCGCGCTGTCCTCGAACTGGACGACCTCGGCGACATCGCCGGGCTGCGCCAGCGACTGCCAGTCCGTGGACACCGCGGCCAGCGCGGCGGTCAACGAGACGTAGCGGGGAATGGTGTGCCAGTCGGCCGGTGCGTCGCGATGGAGTGCGCCGCTGCGGGACACCAGGCGGGTGGGGCGCGGCAGGCGCAGGTCGAGCACCGGCTCGCGGGCGGCGGCGAGCGCGCCGACGTGCATCGTGGCGCCCTCCTCGTAGTCGACGGTGACGCTCGGCGGAACCGCCCCGCCGCCGGGGCCGGTGGGCCGGACCTGCGGCGGCTCGTCGGCGGAGAAGGCGAAAAGGCCATGGATAACGTCGATGTCGAGGCTGCCGCGCTCGGTGAGCGGGAGCGTCTGCGGCGGCGAGTCCCAGTCCTCCTGGTCCCAGGCGCACAACCGGCGCCCGTGGACGCGCCGGCGGCGCAGCGCTGCGGCCTCGGCGATCGGCGCCACCTCGCCCAGTGCGACCCGCGCCCCGGCAGTCGACGTCGACGCCCACGTCGAGCCGTCCTCCGCGACCCGCACCCCCGCACTGGCAAAGGCGAAGCCGGGGGCGGCCGGCCAGGACGTACCTGCTGGCACCGCCGCAGCGTCGAGTTGGGGCAGGTGGATCAGCACGGTCCGCCCGTCGTCTGCGCACCAGGCGATCTCGCCCGGGCACAGTGTCGCGCCCGCCGCCGAGCACTCGAAGCGCACGGCGAGCGCGACGCGGTCCGGGTCGGCCTCGCGCTGGGCGGCCACAGCGGCGTATTCATCGGCGAGGCGGTCGGCGCCGACCGGCAGGCCGTTGCGGTCGACGGCCGTCCAGGTGCCCGAACGCGGGTCGCGACCGGTCCAGCTCAGGCGCTGGAAGGGCCGGAACACCGGGCCGCCAGGATTCTCCAGCTGTGCGGCGAATGCCAGCGCGCAGTCCGCGGCCGGCGGGAGCTGGGCGAAACCGGCGCCGGTCTGGAGCAACGGCCGGGAGCCGTGCAGGACCGTCGGCCCGTTGCCGGGCGCGGCCGGTACCCGATTCAGCATCCGCGGCTCGCTCTGCGGCAGCACTGGCGGCCAGGCGGGGCCCGGGCCGGGGACGAGCAGTGCGGTGGGCGCGAGCCGCGGGTCGTCGTCGACCCTGGGCATGTCGATCACTGCGCCGGTCCGATCCCGTGCCTCGTACAGGCTGCCGTCCGCGGCGATGTGCAGCAACCGGTCGCCGCGGATCTCCAGCGCCGGGATCTGCACGTGCAGCGCGCCGCGGAGAAATCCTTCGCGGGCCAGCGCCGAGTCCTGCGCGGCGGCAGTCGACCCCGCCGCGGCGCTGGCGATCTCGAGCGTGGCGCCCGGGAAGAACGTGCCCGGCGCGCCACCCAGCGCGCGAAGCCGCAGCATCGGGACCCGGGCACCGACTGGCCCGGCGCCACCGGTTGGCGGCGCGCCGACGGCGCCGGCCGCGTCCAGGTCGACCCTCCCGCGCACCGCGAACGACGTCGGGTCCGGACGCCAACCGCCGGCCCCGACGTTGCCGATCGCCGCCAGGCCGAGTTCGACGCCGACCGCGCCGCGCCAGCCGCGCGAGGGCCGGTCCAGCACGGTGAGCACCACATCGCCGCGACCGAGCAGGGCGTCGGCCGCGCGCGCGGTGGCGACCCGGTCAGTGCGCGCAGTGCCCGCGACGGCCGCCGGAAGCCCGCAGACCCGAACGGTGAAGCCGCCGGGCCGGCCGAACCAGCGCTCCGGCGTGGCGGCGAAGTGCTGTTCGGCAATGCGGTCCACGAAGGGTTCGCGATCACCGGCGATCCGGCGGGCGCGCGTCGGCCTGCGCACGCCGAGCGGGTCCATCGCATACCGCACGTCGGAATCCGGCTGGGAGCGGCCGGCAGCCGTCGCGCCGGCCAGCGGGAAGGTGATGGTCGGCTGCAACCAGTGGGCGACATGATGAGGGTGGTAGCGGCCGGTCGTCGCGGAGATCCGCCGCACATCGACGGCGTGGAACAACGCGTCCAGCGGGCCGGTCGCCTGCTCGGCGACGACGGCCGCACGCAGGTCGGGCACGACGCGTTCGGGTCGCAGCAGGGTGAGGTCCTGCGCGAGTTGGATCCGCTTCCAACCCTCCTGCAGCACGATCGACTGCCCGGTGAGCTCGCCGCCCATCTCCTCCAGCGCCGCCGGTGTGCCCTTGCGTCGCCGCCAGCCCACCGTGCCGCGCACGTCGCGGCGGTTCGACTCCGCGTCCGGGAAAACCAGGCGGGTGCCGACCATCTCGGCGAGGTAGGGGATCATCCGGTCGTCGGCGGTGTCGATGAACAGATCGGCATGCAGTTCCTGGATGCTCTGCCGGACGACCGCGAGCGGTGCGGCCAGGACCTCGAGCAGGAGTGTGAGTTCGCCGCGACCGGCGGGCGGGCCGTCGGGAACCCGGTACATCGCCGGAACCGCGTCGAAGAGCCGGCGGGTGACCTCGTCCAGGACCTCGTCGTCGTAGGGATAGTCACTCATGACGGGCTCCGCGGCGTCGAGATGCTCAGGGCCAGGTCCTGTGGGCGCAGGCGCAGCCACTCGTCGACGTCGGCCGGGATGACGTCCACCACGCCGGCACCATCACGCGAGTAGAAGCCGGTCACCGTGCCCCCGACGACTCCGGTGACCGATTCCACCCGCGCGTAGACCTCGGAGAGGTAGCCCGGCTGACCGAGCCCGCGTGCGGGGAACGTGAACAGTCCCGGTGCGTCCGGCCGGTCGCCGTGCAGGGCCTGGCGAACCCCGTCCTTGACGACCTCGACGAGGAAGGCCGGGTCCGGGTCGACCTCCACGCCCAGGTAGACCTCCCGCGGGTGCGGCCCGTCGAGCTCGAGCCGGAGGGTCGCGTCGCGCCGGGCGTCCAGGAACGCGCGCACCACAGCCAGGTCGGGTGGGGCCTCGCCCGCCGCGGTCGCGACGACCAGCACCGCCCCCCGGATCGGATCCCAGCGGGCGGCGGCGCGGGCGATCCCCGGCATGGTCAACGCCAGGTCGGCGAGATCGGACACCGAGACGGCGCGGTCGAAGGTGCGGATCCAGCGGGTGGCCTGGGTGCGGACCGCCGCCGGGTCGGCCGGTTCCGTTCCGCCGGAGATCGAGGTGACGTTCAGTACCCGATCCAGCAGCGGGTGGGCCCGCTTGAGGCGACTCAGTCGCGGGGACTCGACGTTGCCGACGCTGCCGAGGCCGACCCGGTAGGTGGCGGAGATGTTCTTGCTCCCCGATGGCGGGACGGCGCCGGTCCGGCCGTCGCCGAACACCACTGTGGTCACGAAGATCTCGTCGGTGACGCTCCGGTAGTGGCGGTCGTCCGGTCCGCTGCTGGCAAAGTCCACGACGCGGTCCCACCGGACGTCGTCGACGCGCACTTCGAGTTCGGGTTCGCCACCCGCGACCCCGGGCAACACCGTCAGCGGCGACTGGCCGAGGACGAAGGACTGGAAGGCCGAGACGCCGTCAGAGCCGCCGAGCGTCTGGCTCACGGTGCGCCCGTGGGACACCCGCGCGACGTTGCCCAGGATCGTCACGTCGTCGAGCCGCCAGCCGGCCTCGGGCGTCGGCGTGACCGGATCCCACCAGATGCGCGTCACCGCCTCGTCGGCGTTCAGTTCGGCTCGGCGGATCGCGATGACCTGTGCGGCCGTCCCGGCGCGGTTGCGGAAGACGACCGGCCGACCCGGGGTCAGCGCCGGCAGCAGGCCGGTCAGCTCCAGCGGCTGGGTGACCGCCGACGGGTTGGGCGCGGTGGCCGCGAGCGGCATCTCGGTGGCCCAGCCGGCGAGCCACTCGGCGGGGATCGGCTGGGCCGCCCGCGGGCTCGGGGCGCCGTCCTGATCGACGACCCGGATCGCCGTCCCGGTGGCCGAGAAGTGGCCGGCAACGATCAGCTTGCCGGTCGCCGGGATCAGCGTGGTCGTGAAGCCGCCGCCGGCGATCGGGGTCAGCTTGACGGTCTGCGTGGTGAACTGCACCTCGACCTGCCGGCGCAGCGTCACGGCGGCAACGTTCTCGGCGGTGACCTTCAGCACGGCCAGGGTGCCGCCGGTCGCGCGCAGCAGGTAGCCCCCGATCAGCGGATCGGCGACCTGCTCGGACAGGTAGATGTCGGCCGCGTCGTAGCCACCGCCGTCGGCGCGTTGGACCTCGTACCAGTACTTCGGGAACGTGGCGGGTTCGGTCCCGGTCGCCCCCTTGATGCTGGCGGGCGGAAACAGGGCGGGGTCGGCGGCGACCCCGAACGGGCGCAGGATCCGCTCGGGGTGGGCCAGCAGCAGTGGCGGGTCGGATGCGGCGGCGACGTCGATCACGGCCCCGACGGCGCGGTCGAGCGTGACGATCGTGACCTGTCCGGCGCCGTCCTCGATCGCCTGCGCGACGATGAAGCCGCGCCAGTGCTGACCGACCAGGGCCACCCGGTCGCCGGCCTGCACTCGGTGGCCGACGCCCTGTACTCGCAGCTCACGCGCGGTGTCCGCGATCACGACGGCCCGTTGGGCGCGGCGCGGGACCAGCTCGTTCAGGGCTGCGTCGACGAGCACGTCGTCACGGGTCTGGAAGTCCTCTGCCTTGCTCTCGCCCAGCGGCACGCTGGCCAGTGCCAGTCCGGCGGCGACGGTCCCGCTGACGTTCTCCTTCGCGAAGAGCACCACGTGACCGCTGGCGGCCAGGCCCGGGTCCGGGTCGTAGGCGAGCCGGCGCGCGTGCCGGACGAGGCTGCTCGGCGCCTGCGCCGTGCCGATGAAGGCCTCTGCGGCCTGCTGCCGCTGATAGACCGACAGGACATGCCCGACGAGGGCCGAGAGCTCCATGAAGGTCCGGGTGACATCGGCCTCCTCGCCGCCGTCGTCGGGTGCCGCGGGTGGCCTGCCGAGCCGGGTGTCCGCGAGGTCTTCCTGCAACGCCAGCAGGTCGGCGAACTCGAGCGGCAGGTACTCCAGGCGGGCGCGGTCGCCGGTCTGCCCACGACCCGTGGACGCGGCGGAGTGGGGGTTCGGTGGTCGGCTCATGCCGCCGCCTTTCCGGGTCGCCTCGCCGGCTCGGCCACCCGGACGCGGCGCCGGCGACTGTGTTCATGATTCGCTCGGCGAGCCTCGCTCATGCGACCGTCTCCCGGTCGATGTCCAGCACCGACGCGTCGCCGTCCAGACCGATCACCCGCACCGCGAGGGTGCCGTGCTCGGGGAAGTCGGGGTCGGCGTCCAGCCGCGCCACCTTGGTGCGCCCGAGCAGGATGATGTCCCGCACCGCCGGGCCGATCCGCGCGCCGAGCGGTCGGAACGCGAGCGCCGTCACCGAGCGAACGCCGGGGATGCCCTGGACGACGGCGAGCAGATCGCCGAGCCGGACGGCGTCGCCGAAGCTCAGCTGGTCGGGATGAAACCACCCGGGGCGGTCGTTCGACCCGGGCCGCAGCTCGGCCAGGACCCGGTCCCGGACGAGGTGCAGGGCAAAGCCCGGACTGGCACACAGGACGAGCTCGACCTCCAGCGGCACGTACTCGGCGGCCAGCACGACGTGCTCGCGCCCGGTCATCCGCAGCACATCGAGGTGGTCGTGGACGCGCTCCCGAAGGTCCTCGTCGAGGTCCTGGTCACCCTCGGGGTCGACGAGCACCACGACGGTGTTGAACAGCCCCCCGGCGGCCCTGGCCGTCGCCCGCCCGGCGCCCGCGACCTGCATCGCCACCGCGGCGTAGTCCTGCAGTGCCACCGCCCGTTGCAGCGGTCCGTGGCGCAGCGAGGACGGCAGCTCCTGCCGGGTCCGGGCCTGCGTGTGTGGTTCACGCCCGCCGGTCGCGGGCAGGACGTTGGTCACCGCTACCGTGCCGAGGGCGTCGAGCGCCACCTGCTCGTCGGTCCCGGTGGCCGGACGGACGATCTCCACCAGCGTGCCGAGGCCGACGTTGCCCGCGACCGGATCGCCGATCCGGTAGTCGATCGCGACCTCGCCGACCGGTTGGACGGGCGTGACGAGGGGGATCTCCCGGCCGTTGACGCCGTCGCCGAAGCGCAGCCAGACGGCGCCCTGCTCGTCGGCCGCACCGGTGTAGTGCAGGTCGTACGAACGTGAGGCATGAAGGTGCTCGACCCGCGTCCACTGCTCGCCGGAGATGGTCACCGTCACCGCCGGGATGCTGCCCCCGGTGCCGTCGTCGTCGTGGACGACCGGCCACTCCGGTACCCGCAGTGCCCGCAGCTGCGGCGCGGTTGCCGCGCCCGCGCGCCGGACGATGCTGTTGCGGCGGGTCAGCGCGAGCGGGACGTCCCGGCTGCGCGGATCGGGGTAGGGCTCGACCACCGCCCGCCGCGGTGTTCCGTACAGGGCGTCGACGATGTTGGCGTACAGCGCGAGCGGCACCGTGCCCCATGGTCGAACCGCCTGCCGGAGTGGCTCGGTCCACACCAGTTCGGTCACCGGCGTGTCGATCAACGGCTGTAAGGGGTCCGTCGGAAGCCGCACCCAGCCGGGCTCCTCGAACCGCCTCGGCGCGACGGACAGGGTCACCACCTGCGCGAAGGATCCCTGCACGAACGCGAGCCGGTCCCCGGCCTGCAGCTGCGCGCCGTGACCCCACAGCAGCAGCCGGGTGGCGCCGGCCGGTAGTTCGGCCACCGCGGCCCCGGGGAAGGCGGCGACCTGCAGCCGGCTGCTTGCGTTCTCGGCCAGCACCCGGGTGCGGTGGGCCACCGTGAAGCTCACCGGCAGTTCGTCCGGGGAGGTCCGCAACCGGACCTGAAGGCCCGCGGGCACGAAACCGGAGATGGTCGCGTCGACCGCGAGCAGGGTGGTGGGCGGGTGCCCGTCATCGAGCTGGGTACCGAGCAGGACCGCGTGCTGGCGCAGGGAGAAGCGCTGGGCGGCCGTCTCGATGAACGCCTCGTTGGCGACGCGGTCCTGGTAGTAGCTGCTCATGTCGCCGAACCAGGCGAGCAGGTCGAGCAGAACGCGCTCGAAGCCGGCGCCGGACAGGTCGCGGATGGCCGGGTTGCGGACCTTGACCCAGTCGGCCAGCAGGCCGACGAAGCCGGTGTAGTCCTTGGTCAGCAGGTCGACGGCCGGTGGTTGGGCGACCGGGCGAGCGGCCTCGGTGGCCGAATCGCGGCAATCGCCGACCTCGCAGTCGATGGTGAAGCGGAACTGGGCCGTGGCGAAGAACGGGTGCAGCGCACGCCCGCCGCCGTCGGTCAGCGTCACGGTGTACGGGGAGTGATCGCCCAGCCCGCGGAAGGCGATGGTCACGGTGTCGCCACCGAATCCGACGGTGTAGGCCGGTACCGGCAGCCGCCGCCCGCCGCTGACGACGACGTGATCGCGCGTCAGCGAGCCGACCGGCCGGTTGAGATGGGCGGTGACCACGGCCGGATGCACTGTCCCCGGGTGGAACTCGATGGACAGGAAGCTGATCCCCTGCCAGGCGGTGCCGTCCAGGCGTCCCCCGGTCCAGTCCAGCGGCGGGCCGCTCACACCGCCGCCCTTCCAGGGCACCTCGCGAGCTCGGTCGCCCAGAAAGGGGCGCCGGCACGGCGTTGATGATTCGCTCGGCAAGCCTCGCTCATACCACGATCTCCAGATTCCGTGGGGCGCGGTCCGTGCGCCGGCGGTAGTCGATCGAGATGAGGAGCTGACCACTCGGCGGGTCGGTCTCGATGGTGACGCCGTCGATCAGCGCCTCGTCGCCGAGCTCGCGGCGCATGCCCTCGGCGATCCGGAACTCGACGGCGGCGACGGTCAGCTCGTCCAGCCCCTCGAACACGGTCCGGTCCAGGCCGACGCCGAACCGCGGTGCGTTGACCCGCTCGCCGGGGGCGGTGAACAGCACGGCGAGGATCTTGTCCCGCAGATGGCGGTCGGCGTCGTCGGTGACGGCGATCGCGCCCCGGTCGCGGCGCAGCTGGAACGGCTGGTAGACGTAGACCTCGGCCATCACATCACCGGTGCCGGCGGGGAGATGACGGGCGGGAAGACGACGATCGTCGAGATGGCAAGGGAGTAGATCCCGGTCGCAATCTGGTCGGCCCGCGCGCTGCCGGACAGATCGAGGTTGGACAGCACCGCGCCGATCGCCGACTGCGCGGCGCCGACCGCGGCTGGCGGCGAGGCGACCCCGGGCCCGAAGATCTGCCCGGTGAGGTAGCCCGTCAGCCCGAGTGCGAGCTGCGTCGCGGCCAGGGTGGGGTCACCGGCCTGGATCGCCGCGGTCGCCGACGACGCGAGCTGCGGGCGCCGCGCCGCCGCAGTCGAGCACGGAAAGGGTCCCGCCGTCGCTGCGCCGAACCAGCTCGACACGACGGCGGCGAATCCGTCGCCGGACTGCGCGGCGCTCGTGGGGTACGAGCCGCCCTCGGGCACGAGCCAACCCGATTGCAGGCCGGACGCGAGAGCGGCGGAGAGCAGGGCCATGGCTACTCCGTCGTCACTGTTGCGGAAAGGTGGCCGGAGGCCATCGGTTGGGTGGGCGGGCCGGACGGGCCGACCCCGGTCGGATGGGTGTGGGTGTTGAAGAACTGCATGAAAGTGTCGCCGAGCACCACCTTCTCGGTCGCGGACGCCCCGAGCTTGATCCTTTCGGCGGTGATCACCACGGAGCCGTCCTGCTCGAAGCGCAGCGCTGTCTTGCCGTTGCCGTTGGCCAGCAGCACGACCTCGCCGTCGTCGTCGAAGGTCAACTCGTGGCCGGACTTGGTCTTCAGGACGCCGAGCGTCGGCGTTGCGTCCTTGCCGCCGTCGCCGGTGGGCGCCTCGGGTCCGGTCTCGGTGCCGAGGTCGTCGGCGCCGCCGGTGCTGTCGGGAGCACCCCAGAAGGTCCCCACCCAGATCGGGCGGCAGACGTCTCCGGCGGCGAACTCGATCCAGACGGTGTCGCCGACCTGGGGAAGGAACAGCATCCCGCGCTCCTTGCCGCCGCCGGCCGGCACGCACGGCAGCGCCCAGCCGCTGTCGACCTGCTCGCCGAGTACCGCAGGGACCCGGGCGCGGATGCGGCCGATCTTCTTCGGGTCGACACAGTCGGTGACCACACCCTCGTACTTGCCGAAGAAGCGGTCGACCGACCAACCGGGGCCGGGCTCTCCGTAGGGTCGGCTCACGACGCGGGCACCTCCTCGGCCGACTGGCCGAAGCTCTCCTGGCCGGTTTGACCGGTGGCGTTGCGGGTGGCCACGAAGCTTTGCAGCAGGGTCCCGGCCTCCAGTGTCGTGCGCACCGACTGCACCCAGTAGATCCCGGAGAAGCGCCGCCCGACGCCGCGGACCAGCACCGTCCGGCGGGCCCGCAGCAGCCCGCGGTACAGCGCCGGGTCGAGTTCGGCGCGCAGCTCGATGACCAGGCGCGCCGCATCGGTGGCCGCGGTCGACGCGGTCCCGATGGCCTCGTCGAGCGGGAATGGATCGTGCAGCAGGCCGGCGGAACCGGTCGCCCCGGCGGCCTTGAGCCCGCTCTCGACCACGGCTGCGGCGTCATCCGCGCCCATGGCGACCAGGGACGGCGTGCCGTCGCCGCGCACGATCTGCTTGGCGATCGGGTCGAGGGCCGATCCGGTGATCGCGACCGGTCCCGTGCCGACCATCTGCAGGTCGGCCCAGTTCAGGCACTGACCGTCCTGCAGCAGCACGACGTCGGGCTGCGGCGGCCCTTCGGTGTCGGGCACTGCGAAGTGCCCGACCACCTGCTGCTGTGCCGCGTCGTACTCGAAGTAGAAGCGGGCGCCGTTGCGCTCGGCGAGGTGCTGCAGGAAGCGCCAGTCGGTGGCCCGCTGCGTCAGGCGTTGCCGGTCCTCGTCGTAGTGGACGGAGGTCGCGTCGGCCGCGACGGGGATCTGGTAGCCGGACAGCACCTGGGAGACCACGTCGCTGTCCGTGACGTTCGGCCACGCCACCACCCGCTCCTGCGCGTCGAGCAACACCGCGGCATCCATCGCCAGCACCTCGACGTAGGAGTTCGACTCGATCGATTCGAAGTGCGGACGGATGTGCGTCACTGGGCCCTCGAAGAGCCGCTGGATCACCCCGCCGGGTGGCTCGATCTCGAAGCCCAGCACGACGCCGGGTTCGAAGACGTCGTCGTCGACCGGGCCGAACTCGCCGTCCGCGCGTTGCACGAGAGTGAAGCGCAGGGCCAGTACGGACGGATCGCAGTCGCTCTCCCGCAGCTCCGCGCGGGTCAGCTGCGCCAGCACGCCGGCGGCCAGCGGTGAGCCGGCGACGAGAACGTTGATCCGCGGGGACGGCATCGGCCGCTACTTGTCCGGTGGAATCGACATGGGCTCGCCGGGAGCCAGGACGTCGAAGGGGTCGAGATCGCTGGCGGCGTCGCAGATCCGCCAGAACCGCGTCGGATCCCGGTAGAAGCGCCAGGCGATCAGGTCGAGGCGGTCGGAGTCCGTCGGGGTGAACCGCAGCAGGCCGGTCGTCGGCGGTGTCTCGCGCAGGTCCAGCAGCGGATGCGTTGCGCCCCGGCCGTCGTCGACGGTCAGCACCGCGGTCGTCCGGTACCGGCTCCGGCGATCGATCATCTGATGAAACTCCTTACAGGGGAAGGATGTTCGAGCCCTGGGAGGCCGTGTTGCGGTAGTACATGCGGGCGAGTTCGCGGCGACCGGCGTTGGTGTGGTCCAGCGCCGAGCGGACCGCCGGGTCGTTGCGGGCGTCCGCCTCGCCCAGGACCTCGAGGGACGCCTCGATCTCCGCCCGCACCGGGTTCAGGTGGTTGTTGTAGACCGACTCGTCGATTTTCAGCGAGGCGATTCGTACCGGCAGAACCCGCTTGCGCCCCCACACCAGCAGCACCGTGGGGCGGGGTCGGGCCGGCCGGACGGGTTCGGTTCCGTCCGAGGTCGCCTCGGACTCGGTCTCGGCCGGGTACAACAGGTCCTCGATCGCGGCGATCTCCGGTGCGATGCCGAATTCCTCGTCGAGCCCGGTGACCGCTTCGTCACGATCGGCGAAGTCGAGCCGGATCTGCACCGAGAAGGTCTCCTTCAGCGAGCCGCCGCCCGCGTCGGCGCTCGCCTCGCCGGACGCGGCCGCCGCCGCACCGGGGGCCGCGCCCTCGACCCCGCCGCCGCTCTGCCCGGCCTCGACCGTCACCGAGCGGGACAGCGACTCGGGGTTGAAGCGAAACGGGATCGTGCGCTTGCTGTTCGGGTAGCCGCCGGGTTCATAGGCGATGAAGGCGCCCCGCAGGTACCCCAGTTCGCCGGTCACGCCGCCGCCCCGACGATCCGGCGGTAGATCTCATCCGCCAGCCGGGCCGCCGCGGCGGGGCCGGCGATCCAGTCCGCGGCAAGGGGATCGAGTTCGAGCAGGTCCAGTGCTTCGCGTGGCCCGTCCCGGCCCAGGCCCAGCGGCGCACTCGCCAACCGGGAGGCGAGCAGGGCCAGCGCCACCCGCAGCGTCGACTCGACCTCGCCGGCATGCATGTCCGCCCCGATGTCGACGGCGATCTGGTCGATGCGCACACTGACGGGTCTCATCGATGCGCTCCGTTTCGGCTGATCAGATCGGCGAGTGGGCCGAAGGCGGCGGCGTCTGACGGTCGTCCGGCCTTCTGCAGCTCGCGTTGGGTGGCCCGGATGACGTGCGCGGAGGTCACCCGGCCGGATGCCGTCGCGGCGGCGAGGTGCGCCGCCGCCAGTCCGATGTTGTGGATGGCGCCGCCGTTGAGCTGGAAGCGGTCGGCCAGCGTGTCGAGCTCGAGATCGTCGGCGCGCCACGGCGGACCTGGCAGCGAACGTTCCCACAGCCGTCGCCGGAGCTCCCGGTCGGGTGCGGGGAAATGCAGGATGAAGCGCAGCCGGCGCACGAAGGCGGCGTCCATGTTGCCCTGCAGGTTGGTGGTCAGCACGGCGATCCCCTCATAGGACTCCAGCCGTTGCAGCAGGTAGCCGACCTCGATGTTCGCATACCGGTCGTGCGCGTCCTTGACCTCGGAGCGGCGACCGAACAGCGCGTCGGCCTCGTCGAACAGCAGCAGCCCGTGGCCCGACTCGACCTCGTCGAAGACCTGGGCGAGGGCCTTCTCGGTCTCCCCGATGTACTTGGACACGACCTGGCTGAGGTCGATCCGGTACAGGTTGAGCCCCAGTTCGGCAGCCAGGCAACGGGCGGCAAAGGTCTTCCCGGTGCCCGACTTACCGGACAGCAGACAGGTCAGGCCGGTTCCGATCGGGTCCGCGTCGCCGACGTTCATGCTCCAGCGCACCCGATGACTGCTACGTTGCCACGAGACGATCTCCTCGAGTTGGCTGCGCAGCGCATCGGGAACGACCAGATCCGACAACCGGGCCGAGGTCTCGATGACGCTGACGTGCCGGCCCATGCGCCGCGCACCCTGCGCGCGGATCCGGCCCGCGACGGCGTCGAGCTCGACGGGTGTGTCGGCGCCGACCGTCTTCGCCTCCCGGAGGTCGGCGGCCTCCCGGATCGCGCTCCGCGCCTCCTCGGTGCTGACTCGAAACCGCGCCGCCATCGGCTGTGCACGATCGGCGCCGAGGAGTTCGGTCCAGACCCGCATTGCCTCCGGGTAGCCCACCGCACCGACATCTGCCGCGGCCTGCTCGCCGGTGTCGGCGGCCTGATCGACCAGCACGATCACCGAGCCCAGCGCCGAGCCGAGCCGCTGCAGCGGTGCCTGGGGCACGGTCGTCAGCCTGTGCAGGTCGAGCACGAGCAGGCCGTCGCGCATCCGGGACAGCTCGGCCAGCCGGGGCAACTCCTCCTCGACCGTGACGATGTTCGCGGGCCGGCCGAGGTGGCCGGCGATGTCGCAGGCCAGCTGGCGGCCCCCGCGGCGGGACGGCCCGCGCAGCACGAGCAGGCTCTGGTGCTCGAGCAGGCGAGCGGCGTGGCGCACCCGGTCCGGGTCGAAGGCGGTCAGGCCGGCCGGGGGCACCGTGGTGATCAGCAGCTCGCGATGCAGGCCCAGGGCCGACGGATCGTGGGTCGCGACCAACTCGGCGAGCACCAGGCGCAATCCGTGCTGGCTGTGCGGCAGCCCCGGGGCGGGCTCGATCACTTCGACGAGCCCCATCCGCCGGGCGGCGCCGCCATCGAGCGCGGCGGCCAGCGCCGCACCGAACGGAATCTCCCGGATCCCGCGCAGCAGTCGTGCGACCACGGTGGGGGTGGGTAGCTGCTGGCGCGCGTCCTCCGCCAGCAGGCTGACGGCGGCCGCCGCCTCGGGGTGCAGCTCGACGGCGGCGCACATCATCACCAGCCAGTAGGCGATCGTGTCCAGGCCGAGTTGGTCGCACAGTCGGACCCGCCCGGGATCGTCGGATTTCTCATGGGCCCGGAGCCGCTCCAGCAGCTCGGCCCTGGCCTGCGGCTGGGCCGTCCAGCCCTCGTCGGCGGCCGGCACCCGGTCGGCCGGGGTGGCGACGAGGCATTGCGCGCCCAGCAGCGCGGCGTCCCGCATGAGCTCGGCGCCGATCACGACGCGAACTCCACCAGGACGTAGGGCGTGAAGACCTGCGCGCCGACGCGAATCGCCAGCCGCCATGCCCCCCGCCCGGGGGGCACGGTCGCCAGACCGCCGGCGGCGGCAACCGTCACCGAGCCGGCGGTGACGGCGCTGACGGCCAGCGTGTGAACATCCGTCGGCGCCGAGACGCCCCCGTCCGGCCACAGGACGGCCTCCTGGGCTCCGGTCAGGTTCGCGCCGGTGAGGACCAGGTCGGTCGCCGGGTCGTGGGCCAGCCCGGCAGGAGCGTCGACCGCGGGCGCCGTCGCTGCGGCAACCCGCAATGCGCCGCGCCGGGAGACCAACCCGGCCGCCCGGACCGTCATCGGATGTGCACCGGGCCCCAGGGCCGCAAGGCCGCCGTCGTCCAGGCGCAGCAGCAACGGCGAGCCGCCGGGTGCGGGCACGAGCGACGCGTCGCCGACCGGCACGTCGACACCGTCCACCCAGACACCCTCCAGGCTGCCCACCAGAGCGGCGTCGATGCGGACGCGGCCGCTCTGGCGAACCGCATCCGGCGCGATGCGGACCACCTGTGGGCGCATCCCGGCACGGACGTCCAGCGCCAGACCGGCCGGGTGCACGACGGGCGCCGGGCCTGCGTCGTCGAGCTGGGAGACGAGCTGGACCGGCGAGACCTCGAACAGCGCCCAGGGCTGCAATTGTGCGTTCAGCGAGGTCCAGATCTTGTCGAGCTGGTCGAGCGCCGTCGGCACCTGGACGACCGTCAGGACGCCCTCGCCGAGAGGGGTGAAGGCGCCGGGAGGGGCGCCCGGGTTCGCCGACAGCGGCAATTGCAGCACCGGGCTGTCGTGGTAGAGCGTCATGATCTGGCCGAGCGCGTGGTGTGCCGCTATCGGGTCCTCGGAGTCGGCGCCCGACGTGGTGACCAGGTAGAAGCAGGACAGCGCCAGCGGGGGAAAACGCCGGGTGCCGTCCCCCTGCCGCTCGGCGGGGTCGTTGCGATGGCCCGGCTGAGGGGTGGTGAACAGCAGGGTGATCCGGGCCGCCGCCTCGGTGGTCGATGAGACGTCCCTGGGCGTCCCGGCCTGAACCTCGGCGATGCCGACTTCCTCCTGGATGTGCTCGGCGATGACCTGAACGACCTCGTGCAGGTTGCTGAACGTGGCCGACACCGCTACCACCCCCGGCCGCCGCCGAAGCGGAGACCTGGGTCGATGGCGTGCCGGCGGGCCGGCCGCACGGGACGCGGCGCCGGCGCGGCCACCGGGCGCGGTCGGGCCGTCGTGCGGATCTCGATGCGACCGATCTCGATCGAGACGGGCGGTAGGGCGGGCGGGCTCGCGGCGGGCGGATGCGGTGCCGGTGCCGCGCCGGCCGGCCGAGCGGAGGGTGCGGGCCGCAGGTCCCCGGCTGTCCCGTCGTGTCCCAGGGCGCGGGGCTCGGCTGGCGGGGCCGGCCGGTGGCGCACGTGCACCATCGGTGCCGCGGCGGGGGTCGCGGACGGCGAGCCCGGTTGCCCGGGCGGCAAAGCCGGCCCGGGTCCGGGCCCACCGGTGACCCTCGCGGGCAGTAGGGGCTGTACCTGCGTGGCGGGACCGGCCGGGTGGGCCGCGACGGAACGGGTGCGATCGGTCGACCGGACGTCGGCTGGTTCCCCCGCCCGCCGGACCCGAACGCGTTCCCGGCCGGTCGAACCAGCATCGCCCGCTGCGCCGCCGCGGTCGGAGGCATCGGGCGGCGTGGCGGTGCCCACCGGCCCCGGACGAGGAGTCGACGTCCACGGCGTGTTAGCGGTGGGCACGTCCGGGGCCGGTCGCGGCCCGGCGACCGGGGGGGCCGGTCGATGGGGTGCGGTGGGTGTCGCTGCGCGGTCGGCCGCCCAGGGCCGGATCGTCGCGGGAGCGCGCGGTGGCCGGCGCGCCGCCGCGAGGGGCGCCGACATCCGGTGCGTCGCCGGGGGCCGGCCGGTCCGGGTCATGGGCCCGTCGGCGGCATGGGGAGTCGGGGGAACCGGGGGTGAGCCACCCTGGAGCCGGCTCGACCGGGCCGGCGGCACCGCGGACCGGTCGCCGGCCCCGGACGGCCGGATCGGCCTACTGCCGCGCCCGCCTGGCCCACCATCGCGCCCCCCGGCGGCGATCGTCCCCGGTGTCGGGACCGGCAATCGTGGTCGATGCCGGGTCGGTCCGGCGATCAACGGCCGGGCCGGTCCACCACCGATGTGCCGCAGCGCGGCGCCGCCAAACCCAGGAATCCCGTCCGCCGCCGGTTGCAGCGCAGCGGCCCTGACCGCGCGGAACGACCCCGTCCACGGCGGTGCCGGCCGGCTCCCCACCGCTGGCCGGCCCCCCTTCGCGGGCGGGGCCGCCGGTCGCAGCGGAATCGCGAGAGCGCCCCCCAGCAAAGCCATCTCAGCGCCCTGGCGGGACGCGGGCGGGACTCACGTCGACCCGTCCACGCCGAGGTCGGCGAGCAGGACGGCGTCGGCCTCCTCCTCGAGCAGCAGGAGGTAGGCCAGCCGACGGCCCAGCGTCAGCCCGAGAATGTCGGCCTGTGCCCAGTGGTAGGCCAAGGCAAGCCGGTGGACGTCCCGCAGCAGCGCCAGGGCACGCCGGGTCAATTCGAAAAAAAAAGACCGGTACGTCGTACGGGGCCGTGAACTCCGCCCGGCAGTGCGAGCACACCAGCGCCATCTCCAGGTCGAGGGTCGGCAGGCTGGTGTCGATCGCGGACTCGAGCGCGGCCCTGGCCCGGACCGGCAGGCCACGGGTGAAGTCGACGTCGAAGGGGCCGTCGCGGTCGCCGTACCGCGCCAGGCAGCGCGCCAGCAACCAGCTTCGCCGCTCGGCGTCACCGTCCAGGTTGGCCTCGATCAGGTCCTCCTGGTCGCCGGCGGTCGGCAAACGCAACTGGATGTCGCCGAGATCGGCCAGCGGAACGGTCAGTCGGCGCGGTGGCGCCTCGAAGTCGAGCGGCAGCATGTCCAACGAGAATTCGGCCTCGTTGACCTGCCCGCAGGCCGGGCAGTCGACCCGCGCGGTGATGCGTGGACCCAGCGACATGCGCCGCAGTTCGACGAGTTCGCGGTCCCGTTCGGCGACGAGCAGGTCACGGACCGTCTGCCGGCCGTCACCAGGATCCACGCCGGGGGGCACGAGGCATCGCGCGAGGATCTCGTTGCAGAGCCGAGCCGTGTTGGGTTCGGCCTGGTGACGCTCCAGGTACTCCTCCTCCCAGCCCGACAGCTCCCGCAACCGCAGCCGGGCAGGCGAAACGGTGGCGACCGGGGGTGGGTCGGTGCTCGCGGCGCTCGCGCGGGACGCGGACGCGGACGCGGCCGCCGACGCCGACGCCGACGAGCGCAGCGGACTGTCGATGCGCTCACTTGTCGACATCGGCCTACGTCTCCGCCGGCTCGGTGACGGACGGGTCGACGGTGAATCCTTCGTACTCGAGCTTCAGCGTCTGGATCGCGACCGCGTTGGCGTTGGCGTCCATCTCGGGGGTCATCTGGAACTCGGCCACCCACGCCCGGTGCAGGGTGACGGCCATCACCGCAGTGCCCTGGAGGTTGAGAACCTCGATGGTGACCTCCTTGCGGTAGTTCTTCAGGGACATCGCCGCGTCACCCTGCGGCGAGTTGACCAGGTCGGCCCAGGCGACGAGTTGTTGATCGTGCGTCAACCCCGCCTCGAGTGTCACCGGCTCGAACTTCGTGCGACCCGGCAGTTTCCGGACGATCGACGGGCCGCCGGCCTCCCGCCACTCGATCGCCTCGGTAGAGCGTTTGAGCGCGGACATCTTCGACAGGCCGGCCACGTACTGGTTGTCCCATTTGATCCGGAACTTGAAGTTCTTGTACGGGTCCAACCGGTGGGTGTTGACCGAGAACTGCGGCACGGCGACCTCCTCACGCGGCGGATTGAGTCTTCTGGCTGAGCTTCACCACAACGAACTCGGCTGGGCGCAGTGGTGCGAACGCGACCAGGATGTTGACGATGCCGGCGGCCTGATCGATCTCGGCCGTCGTCTCGGCGTCGACCTTGACCAGATACGCCTGGTCGCTGGTCCGCCCGGCGAAGGCGCCGTTGCGGAACTGGGTCTCCATGAAGCCGCCGATCGACGCCCGCAGGCTGCCCCACAACGGCTCGTCGTTGGGCTCGAAGACGGCCCATTGGATCCCGTTGTAGATGCTTGTCCGCAGGAAGATCGCCGTCCGGCGGACGGGAACGTACCGCCATTCGCTGCTGGGGATCATCGTCCGCGCGCCCCAGACGACCCGACCGGCGCCCGGGATCTGCCGAAGAGCGTTGATGCCGTTGGGGTTCAGATCGTCGCTGTGCAGGTCGTTGAGCTGATGCTGGATCGCGATCGTTCCGGTCAGCGTCGCCTCCGTGCCCGCGGGTGCCTTCCACACACCGCGGCGACCGTCCGTCCGTGCGAACAGCCCGGCGACATACCCGGCCGGCGGCAGGGTGATCGTCGGGTTCCGGCCGACGCCGACGACATCGCCAACCACCAGATGCGGCCAGTACAACCCCGCGAAGTTGCTGGGGTTGAGCGCATTCTTGGTCTTCACCGTCGCAGTCGTCGCGTCGGTCTCGCTGTCCGTCCGCAGGCTCGGCAGGTCACCGACGAAGAAGAGATCTTGCCGGGGCCGGTTTTCGGCAAAGCCGATGAACTGATCGACATAATCCTGGTAGGGCTCGGCCTCGTCCAGCAGCGCATCGCAGGTTGCGACCAGCAGCGCCGCATCGTCGACGCCGGCGAGGTTGGCGGCCAGCAGCGGTCCGAATTCCACCGAAGTGAGGCTTCTCCCGCCGACGCCGCCGTCGAGCACTACCGCCTCGTCAACGATGTCACTCTCTTCTGGGTCTGACGTCGGCAGTGATCCGAACTCGTCGAGATCCGGCAGGAAGGGCTCGATTGCCTCGTTCCAGCGGATGTAGAGGCTGCGCTTGAGGACGTCGACGACATAGTTCTCGTCGTCCGGGACTGTCGAGAGGCGATCCCAGACCTCGACCAGACGGCGCTCGCCGGTCTGCGGGAACTCGTAGACGACCACGATGCGGAACCGATCCTCCTTGTCGGCTCCGCTGGGGTCGAGGAAGGCGACCGATACCGAATTCCCCCAGACGCCGGGAGAGCTGGCCTGGATGCAGCGCGCGCTGGTCGGGGAGCTGGCCCGGTCCTCCACATCCCTTTCCGCGACGGCGGAGTCGCTCTCGATCGCGCGCAGGATGTAGGCCGTCGAGCCGCCGTTCTGAAAATAGCCATCCATTTCATAGGCCGTCAGGACACGCGTGATGTCGATGTCCGGGGGAGAGCCTGGAATCACCCGCACCCGGTAATAGCCACCGAACAGCCGCTCGTAGTCCGAGCGGCTCTTGATCTTCGTGGGACCGAGCGGGCCGCGCTCGGTCTCTCCGACGAAGATCGTCGTGCTGGTCGGTGCGCCTTCGATCGATCTGGCACCGGAGGGCACTTCGGAGACGTAAACGCCTGGATGCAGCAGTGTCGGCATGAGCCCCCACCTAAGGATGAAGCGTCCAGTAACGGCCGTTGAATATCCCGATTCCCGACAACCGCAAGCCGTGAACCTACACCGGTGGCCAACGCCCGGCAACACGACATGACGACCGATTGTCCCCAGGGCCCTTGCCTACGAGACCGTTCCCTTACGAGATCGTTGAGCAAGGCTTGACCTGTGGATCGGCGGATGTGGAACGTTTCCCGGTCGGCAGCGGTGGGAGGACGTACCTTCCCGATGGTCCCGTGCAGGTTCTCAAGCAAGGCCGGCGCGCCAACGCCGGTCGGGACCACGTGAACGTGCTGTTGGAGCAGGAGAAGCCTGCTGGTGAAGATCGGGGTCCGGGCCGACGGGCGTCAGAAGCTCGTCGCGTTGACCGACGGGGATACCGGGAGTCCACGGAGTCCTGGGCGGACCTGCTGCGGGAATGCAAGCGGCGGGGCATGCGCGCCCAGGTGTTGGCCATGGGTGACGGCGCATCGGGGTTCTGGGAGAGGTCATGGTCGCCTAAAAGATCTTGATCCACGGGCAATTGACAATTTCTCCTTGCGAAGGACATCGTCGTGACCACAACCAGACGACTGGCGCTCGCTGCGGGCGTCTCCTACCTCCTGACGTTCGCCTTCTCGATCCCGGCGTACTTCCTGTATGAGCCGGTGCTGACCGACCCGCCTACATCACCAGCGGCGGTGGCGCCGACACCCGGATCATCCTCGGTGCCGTCCTCGAGATGCTCACCGCGCTCGCGGGCATCGGGCCCGCCGTGGCGGTGTACCGGGTGATCAGACGGCCGAGCGAAGCGGCGTCACTCGGCTTCGTCACCACTCGGATCTACGAAGCGGCCGTGATGATCGTCGGCGTCATTGCCCTGGTCTCGATCGCGAGCAGGCGCCAGGCCGGCGCCGCCGCACCGACAACGCGGCGATGGTCGCCGTCGGCCAGGCGCTGATTGCGGTCCGTGACCAGACGGCCATCTTCGGACCCGGCTTCGCCCCTGCCCTGAACGCGCTCTGCTTCGGCTACGTTCTGTACCGCTCGCGGCTCGTGCCGCGCCGCCATTCCGGCGCTGGGACTCATCGGCGCGCCCCTGCTCCTGGCGTCGGCGATCGGAGAGATGTTCGGGCTCCACGACCAATCGGCGTTCGCGGCCATCGCGCTAGCCCCGATCTTCTTCTGGGAGCTCTCGGTCGGTCTGTGGATGACGTTCAAGGGCTTCAATCCCTCAGCGCTGGCCGCGCTTGGCTTCGACGCGAGGGGGGCTGACAGAGCGAGGGCGGGCGAGTCGACGGGAACGGGCCCGTCGCGAACCGCGGTCGCTGATGGAGTTGCCTGGCGCCATGACCGCCACGCAAGACGTCCGCCAAGGGCCCGGCTCCCGCGCGGCCGGACTTGCCATGGCGTTCAAGCTCATCGAGGCCGCGAAAGTCCGCTGGAAAGCGGCCGACGCACCCCACCTGGTGGCCCTGGCCCGCGCCGGCGCGACCTTCCACCACGGCAAAATCGTCGAACGACCCACCAAAGCGGTCACCGACCAAGAGGAGGTCAACGTCGCCTGAAAGATCTTATCCACAAATCTCGACCATTTCTCGAGACCGCCTGCCAACACCGATCGGGGCTGCGAGCCAATCCATCGCGACCGTCACCCCGGGCCCTGGGTCACGGAAATGGATCTCTGTGTTGTTGTGCTGGCTGCGCACTGCTCCAGCACTGCTCCCCTCGGAAGTCCGACCTGAATTGCCACGCAACCGATCAGGCAATTGATGGCCCAGACCGGAGAGACCGTCACCCGCGCGATCACCTTCGCCTCCGGAGCGGCTCGACCGGATCCAACGGCATCCATCGGAGATCGCCGAGGCCAGGGCATCCCGGATCCGTCGCATCGCGGCGGCTGCGGCGGGCCGCTGGGGCCGTATCGCAGTGCGGATCATGGCAATCTGCTCTATGACGAGGACGGCTTGCCCAATGATCGTCGACTCGTCGGCAGTCGTCGCGATCCTTGCGGACCGAGCCCGCTGCCGATCAGCACATCGACAACGCTCGCGCATGACGTCTCGCCGAAGATGTCGGCCGCAGTGGCTGATCCAGCGGCGCCGGTTGCAGGAGGCGTCGGTGCGGTTGCGCGATCGCCCGAGCTCACTCGCCGACGTGTCCGCCGACCTCGGCTCGCCGACCTGCCGCACTTCACCCAGGACTTCCGGTCCGTGACCGGCATGACGCCCGGCGATTTCGCCACCCGCTACGGCTGAGCTGCTGCCGGCCGGAACCCTTCCTTGGCCATCACCCGGCGCCGGCGCCCGAACATCCGCTCCAGCAGCG